>NZ_JAPZSS010000100.1:0-15302 GCF_027532015.1 Microcystis sp. LE19-131.1A
TGCTTCGCCCCTACAGGACGCGGGCCGATGAAGACGCAAGGTTTTGAACGACGATTCTCTCAAAATCTTGCACCTGTGGGAGCGAGAAAAGCCCCAAAACCTTTACTTTGCCTACATTTCAAATTTATTCAGCAAACCCTAAGTACCTAAGCAAAATTAATTACACATATCTAACCACCTCTTGCCTATCTTCACTAGGAAATTAATTTTGCACGACTACTTATTGGGATTAATTTTGTGTGGTGATTAACTGACGGTGATAATCGCCCCATAACCGGGCTGCCTGTTGACTACTGCCGGAAGTGGGAGAATTGTTATCATTCCCTAACCAAATGCCTGTCACCCAATGGCGACGGGGAAGATAACCGATAAACCAGAGGTCCACATAATTATTCGTAGTTCCCGTTTTACCCGCTTCTCCCATGCCAATACTGGCAGCGCCTCCTGTACCATTAGTTATCACCCCCCGCAATAGGCTATTCATCGTCTCGGCGGTTTTAGGGGAGATTACCTGCTGATTTCTCTCGCTATCCTCGCCATAGTCATAAATAACCCGACAGGTACTCAAATCCTCCACATTTTCACAGTCGGAAGCGTCGAGAATGCGTTTAATGGCGTGGGGACGATTCCAGCGTCCACCATGGTCAAAAACCCCATAAGCGCCGGTCATTTCTAGGACATTTACCTCGCTTTGCCCTAAAATTAGCCCTGGTACAGGATTTAAAGATGATTTTACCCCCAAACGTTCCGCTACATTGACCACATTGCTTAATCCTGCCTCGCGAGCAATGCGAAGGGCGACACTATTTTCCGATCGCGCTAAACTTTGAAACATATTGATGGCCCCGCTACTGCGTTCACAGGGAGAATAGGCCTGTCCTTGCCAAGAGAGTCCAGCGCAGGTATAGGTTTTATAGGGCGATATTCCCTTTTCTAGGGCGGCAGTATAAGCAAATACCTTAAAAGTGGAACCGGGTTGACGTTTAGCTTGGACAGCGCGGTTAAATTGGCTTTTTTGATAATCAACTCCCCCAACTAAAGCGAGAATTTCCCCAGTTTGACTGTTTAGGGTAACTAAAGCTCCTTGGGAGTAACGATAGCGGGGGCCTTGGTTTAAAATATGAGTTTTTAAGCTTTTTTCTGCGATCGCTTGCAGCCGGCGGTCTAAACTGGTTTCAACGATAAAATTGCCCTCTTTGGCCACTTCTTCCCCTAAAAGATCCTGTAATTCCTCGAAAACGTAACTATAAAAATATGGTGCAATCGTACTAGATAGGGATTTTTTGGCTTGGGGACTGATTTCAATGCGGGATCTGCGAGCGCTGGCGGCCTCTTCTGGGGAAATCATCCTTAATTGAGCCATGCGATCGATGACACGATTGCGTAATTGTACAGAAGTGTCGTAATCTTGAATGGGATTAAATCGATTCGGAGCGGGTAACATAGCCACAAGGGTGGCAGCCTCGGAGATATCTAAATCCCTTGCGGATTTATCGAAATAAAAGCGGGCCGCATCTTCAAAACCGTAACCGGCCAGACCGAGATAAACTCGATTGAGATAGGTTTTGAGAATTGTATCCTTACTATACACCGCCTCTAATTGTAAAGCGACCACAGCCTCCCGGATTTTGCGACCAGCAGTATTTTGGCGACCGACTTCGGGGAATAAACTACGCGCTAACTGTTGAGTCAGGGTGCTGGCCCCCTGATGAATGCCTTGACGTTCCCGATTAATCATAACAGCCCGGACAATCCCCAAAGGATCAACGCCAAAATGCCAGTAAAAACGACTATCTTCGGAAGCGACAAGCGCCTTGGGCAAATAGGGAGAAAAATCGCCCAGATTATCTAATTCTTGGTGAGTTTCCTGTCGCCTGGGATTGAGGGGAGTTTGACCATCCCTAGGGTAAACCACCACCGGACCGCTCACCCCGGAAGGGAGTGGATAAACATTAACTCTGCGACTTTCCCAGATAATCCCTAGAACCAATAAACTGAAAATACCCCCCGCACCATAGAAACCATAGCGCAAAAGTCGCGCCCACAGGGGAGGGGGACAGTAATAGGAGATGGTGACACAATTAGCTAAGTCTGGGGGGGCCAGGGTAAAGGTATCCCCATGACGCAGGGAAACGCTTTTCAGACGACGTTTACCCATATAAACCCCGTTGGTGGAGTTTTCATCTGTGAGCAGGAAATGATGGGGATTTTTCGGGTCCCGCTGCAGGGAACAGTGAATCTGACTAACCACATTATTACGGATAGTAATATCACAGGAACTGGAACTACGGCCTAACAAATAGCGATCGCCAATAAGGGGATATTTGCTTTCCCCGCTGCCATTCTCGTTTTTAAGGCGTAATTCGGGAACTCTCGCCCCTTTTTTGAGATTTACCGCCTGAAAATTTACCTTTCCTTGCAATTTCTGCACGGCAACGGTGACAAGTTGACTAATTTGGGTTTTCGGCGACTGGTTAGACATAGTTTTTATCAGCTTCTGAAGGCAATAGGGGAAGCGGGGAAGTGGGGAATTTCAACTAAAACCCTAACACCCTAACACCCCAATTCATCCCCAATATCCCTAAATTGACATTTTAGCCTCTAAAGCTTTCAGGTATTCCGTATTGACTCCCGACTCGCGAATCAGAGCAATTTTACCGGTACGCGCCACTTCACGAACGCCAAATTTATTCAGCATCTGCATAATCGCCACCATTTTACCCGGATCCCCCACCACTTCGATGGTCAGGGTTTCCTCAGAAATATCCACAATTCGCGCTCGGAATACCTGCGCTAATTCGATCACTTCTGCTCGGCGCTCGGCGGTAGCATTAACTTTAATCAGCATTAATTCCCTTTCCACGCAAGGGGTTTGGGTGATATCCTGCACCTTGAGGACGTTAATTAATTTGTAAAGTTGTTTGGTTAACTGTTCGATGCTGTCCTCGTCCCCTGGCACTACCATCGTAATGCGAGAAACTCCCATTTGTTCAGCAGGACCGACGGCTAGACTTTCAATATTAAAGCCGCGACGGGCAAACAATCCGGCAATACGGGTTAAAACTCCCGCTTCATCTTCAACTAATACGGATAATGTGTGTTTCATGGCGATCTAAGTAGGTAGGCGTTAAAAGTTGTCAGACACCCCCCTTATCAAAGGGGGCAGGGGGGATCGGCACCCCCCTTATCAAGGGGGGCAGGGGGGATCGAACCTAAAATCCATTTTTAATTTAATTATAACCAGCTACTTATCTACACAACCTATATTTAACTATTGTAAGACAGGAGGCAAGGCCAGAACAGTTTGTTTTCGCCTCACGACGATAAGAAATTTTAACAGATAAAACCCCCTACCAGCATGGCGAGGCAGGGACCAAAAGCTGACGGCTGACTCATGATTAATTATCGGGGTTTTTTGGCGATTGTCCAGAAGGGAAAAGTTTGACTGGGATTGATGATAACTCCCGTGATGCCATGACGAGCAAAAGCATATTCTTTGGTTTGCCAAAGGGGAATATAGGGAACTTCATCGGCGAGAATTTCTTGAATTTTGCCAAAAATTTGCTTTCTTTTAGCTGGGTTACTTTCCTGACGGGATTGGGCGATTAATTGATTCATTTCTTGACTATAAAAAAATGAGCCTTGACTTTGTGATCCTCCCTCTTCGCAGCCAGTTTCTGGGGAACCTTTAGCACAATCCAAAAAGGGATAAATATAGTTATCTGCATCCAAAAAATCGGGATACCAATTGGATAGAGCAGTGGTATAAAGTCCCCGGCTAATATTACGGAAAAAGGCTGCTCCTAGGATACTATTGGGTTCAAATTGAATACTATTATCTAAATCCCGTTTTGATAGGGCTTTCAGCACTGCCGCTACAGTGCTGGAAGTGATCGATCCCGAGGAGTGCCAAACTTCTACAATTGCTGGTTTTTCTGGACTATAACCAGCAGTTTTTAGTAATTGTTTGGCTTGTTCTATATTATGGTTGCCATAGCGCTCTTTAAACACCGGTTGTGATTCGGAAAAAGTCGTAGGAATAAGACTAAAAAGAGGGATGCCTTGACCTTGTAAAATGCGATCATTAAGTAAATCTCGATCGACTAGAGAAGCAATTGCTTGTCGCACTAAAATATTATCGGTGGGTTCACTTTTGAGATTGACGCTCATAAAGTTAATTGCTGCCCCAGAAGATTCGATCGCTTGCCATTTTCCCTGGGCTGCTTCTGTGCGTAATTTTCTCACTTGAGGAGGCAGTAAAGATTGATAGGCAATATCCACCGCACCCGTCTGAAAACCGTTAAATAAATTGGCAGGATTCGAGAGATAAATTTGCACATTAACTCCCTTATTTTTGGCCGGTTCTCCCCAATAGCGATCAAAAGCTTCTAAACTAAAAGAATCGCTAGTAACTGCTTTTAATCGATAATGTCCTGTGCCGATAAATTCTTCGGGTTTAAATTTACCTTCGCCAATTTGATAAAATTTGGGTGAAACCGCACAGGCTCCGGGATAAGCTAAAAGAGCGGGAAAGGCGGCAAAAGGTCTGGTTAATTTAATAGTAATTTCGTCCTCTTTGCTGGCGGTGATTTTATCAATTGTATCCCGAAGAAGAAAGGAAGGTTCCCCACCATTTTTGATAAATCTTTCTAGGGAAAACTTCATCGCCTCTGCGTTAAAAACCGTGCCATCATGAAAGATAACTCCTCGACGTACTGGGATAGTATAAGTCAAACCATCGGGGCTAATTTGCGGCAATTCCGTGGCAAGAAGAGGCTTTAAATTAGTGGTTCCTTCGGCGTAGGTGTAGAGAGTTTCACCGAGATTATAAATAATAAAAAGTCCTGCTAACTCATAACTATCGGCCGGATCGATCGAGCGTGGTTTTAGGGTTGTCCCAATTATCAGGCGATCGCTATCTCCCCGGGGTAAATTGGAATTAGTGGACTGACAGCCCACAGTCAGAAGAAGACAGAGGCAAAATAAACTTAAATAGCGGTAAAGTTGGCGTAAAGGTCTCATCGAGGGCGATTAACGGCAGCTAGGTATCGATCAATCCTATCATTTTTGTGCATAATCTTTTCTTCTAGGTTCCCTTAAGGAACTGGGTTGATTGCTTAATTGGTTGGGTAAAATTCTTCAATAACTGCACTGATTACCCAGACAATTAAACTAAATTTTCTGGTGGAGAATGGCAAAAACTTGACCAATTTGGCCAAGAGGAAGACTTAGGGCAGCAAAGGGGTTAAATGGTTCAGAATAGCTGGAGCCATGGAGGTAGATAGCAACCGATTAGAAACTCATCTTCTTTTATCTATCAGCCATTTAAGTAAGTAGTTATAATTAAATTGAAGATAGATTTTGCCTCTGATCCCCCCTGCCCCCCTTGATAAGGGGGGTGCCGATCCCCCCTTAGTCCCCCCTTGATAAGGGGGGTGTCGATCCCCCCTGCCCCCCTTGATAAGGGGGGTGCCGATAGGCGGGGGGATCCCCCTTGATAAGGGGGGTGCCGATCCCCCCTTAGTCCCCCCTTGATAAGGGGGGTGTCGATCCCCCCTGCCCCCCTTGATAAGGGGGGTGCCGATCCCCCCTGCCCCCCTTGATAAGGGGGGTGTCTGATAACTTTTAACGACTACCTACTTAGGTTAATCCTGTCCCTTCCAAACAAGCTCGATCGAAAATTGCCCCCGTGGTTACTGCCGAGGCTAAACTAGCACAAAGAAGATTGGCATCAGTAAAATTTGTTCCGCGTAAAATCGCCCCGAAAAAAATTGCTTCCTCTAAATCGGTTGCCGACAGATCTGCCCCGGACAGATTAGCGCTAGTAAAATCCGCTTGGGTTAAAATCGCCCCGACAAAACTCACTCCCCGGCCATCGACACCGCGAAAATCTGCCCCGGACAAATCTAGATGATTAAAAACCGCCCCGGCTAAAAAAGCGCCGGCCAAACTTGCCCCAGTCACGATCGCATCGAGGAGAATTGCCCCGCGTAAATCGGCATTACGAAAATCTGCTCCCCTTAAATTTGCCCCAGTTAGGTCAGCACCGCGCAAATTTGCGCGTAAATTCGCCCCTGCTAGGTCTGCACCCGCTAAATCAGCCCCTGCCAAGTTCATGCCCGCTAAATCTTTTATCTCACCCTCACGAATTGCTAATAAATCAATACTGGGAAAAGTCATGTTCAGCCACGGTTAAATACTGTAAAAATATCTTAGAATATTCGTAAACCTTTGTTAAGAAAGCGCTCCATGTCCCTAGAGCTATTATCCCTAGAAAATATTGAAGAAATCGCCCACCAATACGGATACTGGGCAGTATTTATCGGCATCACCCTGGAAAATATGGGGATTCCCATCCCGGGAGAAACCATCACCATTGTCGGCGGCTTCCTTGCCGGTAGCGGTGATTTAAACTATTGGTTAGTTTTAGTCAGCGCAATTACAGGAGCAGTTTTGGGCGATAATTTTGGCTATTGGCTCGGTCGCGCTGGAGGTTGGCCGTTTTTGTTAAAAGTTGGCAAATTCTTTCGGATTCCGCCTCAAAAACTAGAATTAGCCAAGGATCAATTTAGTAAAAATGCACCCCGGGCGGTCTTTTTCGGTCGTTTCGTGGCTTTGTTAAGAATCTTTGCCGGTCCCATGGCGGGAATTGCCCGAATGCCCTACGGTCGCTTTTTCCTCTGTAATCTCGGTGGGGCGACGGTGTGGGCGACGATTATGGTGACATTATCTTTCTTTTTAGGCCGTTTGTTCCCCTTGCACCAGTTAGTCAGTTCTATGGCTCGTTTTGGTATCTTGGCTTTAATTATCGTCCTAGCCTGGACAATTATTCACCCCATCCTTGAGTCACGGAAAAAGGTGGCTTAAGTCCGTCATTTCAGTTATCAGTTATCAGCTTTTGAAGGCAAGAGGCAAAAGACAGAATCTGACAATTCTCCTACCTAAAAAGAAGGTTAGAAACTAGGCACATCAAAGCTTTTAGCTATCCCCCAGAAAGTGAGGCTTGTTACCTCATTCTTGACGGGGAGCGATTCGTGGTGTTAATATAATTTTGTCCAAGATTACAACTATACATCAACGGTGATAGCCAAGAAAATTACTTTTTCTAATGGATTAGAATGTTACTACAGTAGTAGCAAAGAGGAAACAGAATACATTTTTTCGGAAATATTTACTGAAAGGCAATATGAAGGGCATGATATTGTCATCAAAGAAGGCGATGTGATCTTTGATGTTGGAGCCAATATTGGTCTATTCTCTATTTTTGTCAAGGGAGTTGAACCAACAGCAAAAGTTTTCGCCTTTGAGCCAATCAAGCCAACTTTTGAGGTTTTGCAAAAAAATATTCATTTGCATTCTTTAGAGGATGTTGTTTTATTTAACTGTGGATTAAGTTCAGAAAATAACCCAGCAAAAATCTTTACTTTTTATCCTAATATGTCTGCTAATTCAACCACAAAGCCAGAGGATACCTTGGCCGAATTAGAAGATATTCAAGTGGATCAGAATTTCCCAAAAATAGAAAATTTGTTTGAAGAGTTTTTCCAAGAAAAAGAACAAGTAGTCTGTGAAGTAAAAACTCTATCCTCCGTAATTAATGAACTCGGTATCGACTCCATCGATTTATTGAAAATTGACGTGGAAGGAGAAGAATACGAAGTATTTCAAAGCATCGAAGCTAAAGACTGGCCAAAAATCAAGCAAATAGTGGCTGAAATTCACGATAAAAAGGGACGCTTAAAACAAATAAGCCAAATGCTGGCAGATAATGGCTTCAAAATTCAACTAGAAAAAAGAGACTTGCTACCTTCGACATTCGTGGATATTTTCCATTTATACGCTGTGCGTTAGCGGTTGAACTTTTATTCTCAAAGTTAACCTATTTTTCCAGAAAATTGGTTAATAACTGACTGAAGCGTTGGGCAATAATCGGTGCATCAAATTCTGAAACTTTCGCTCTACCTGCCTTCCCTAAGGAACGAGCTTTTTCTGGATTGAGAAGCACTTCTGCCAATTTACTCGCTAAATCTTCAGCATCTAAGGGATTGGCTAATAGGCCTTGTACACCATCTTCAATCAACTCCGGTGTCGAGGATGAACGACTGGCGACAATCGGTTTATAACTGGCCATAGCTTCAGCAAAAACTATACCAAATCCTTCTTGCAGACTAGGTAAACAAAAAACTTGACAATCAAGATATTCTTGGATCAGTTCTTGATAGGAAAGATAGCCGAGAAAAGTAACATTTTGCTCTAAATTGAGTTCTTGTGCCAGACGGCGTAAATTATTCCATTCAGGACCTTTGCTGGCAATTCGTACCTCTACATCGGGTATTTGACGGCGGAGAATTGCGGCGGCGCGGATCAAAGTGGCAACATTTTTGCGGGGATACTGGACACCGACACAAAACACCGTCGGCCTCCTCTGCTCGCGGTTTTTTTCCTCATACTTGACCGAGGCGACCGCTGCATCCCACCCTTTGAGATCAATGAGAGAATGAACAATTTCGATATTGCCATCGTACTGATAAAGTTGCTTGAGTCTAGTACGCGAATACTCACTGATAGAGATGACCAGATCCGCACGATGGACGCTCACTTTCTCGGCTTTTGCCATCAATTCTAAGGAAGTTCGCACCCAACCCCGCTCAAAGGTAGCTTCATCGGCAATAATACCAAGAATATAAACAATAAAAGGGACTTTCAGGCGATCGCTGATGGCGTAACCATCCATATCGTAACCTACCACCACATCATAGTGGTCAAAGCGACGGGGATCGAGTCGCCAATTCCAAAGAAAGCGATGAGCCATATAGCCTAACGGCCCCGATGCTTTGGTTGGAGAGAAGACATCAACCAGATGACCCTGGGAGCGTAACTCGTTAGTCAGATGGATATTGGTGACGAAGGTACCACTTCCGAGCTTGACATTTTGGGGAGTTGCTGTGATGATTGCTATCTTCATTTTTTGTCAAAGTTTATGGCAGCGGTTGGATGATGATGGGAAAATCAGAACAAATAAGGTGGACAGGAGTAGGTGCGAATCAAATCTTGATTTTTCCTGATAACATTCTCAAAATCTATGGACGAACGGGTATCCTCGCGTCCGTTAGCTTTTTTCGTCAAAACGATGAAATGTCCGGATCGGGTATTAGGATGTGAGAAAACAGACGCAGATTGATTAATTATCGATAAGAAAGCGGTTATCAGAAATAACCGCTTCTGGAATTTTCCAAGAATCTCTTTAACGTTCCAGGCGCCTGGAGTTTTTGCGCTCACCGCCGCCACCATAGCCAGAATCATCTTCTTTGGGACGAGCTTTGTTGACTTTCATCTGTCGTCCCATCCATTCGGCCCCGTCAAGAGTTTCGATCGCTATTGCTTCTTCGTCATCGGAGGACATTTCCACAAAACCAAAACCGCGCATTTTACCCGTTTCCCGATCTACGGGCAAGTGAACGCGACTAACCGTGCCGTATTCAGCGAATACCTCTTGCAAGTCCTCTTTCGTGACGTTATAAACCAGATTACCAACGTAAATTGTCATGGATTGTCTCCCAATATCACAGCCATTTCGAGAAGGAGATCGGACACAACCCAGTCAAGGCCATCAGGGAAAAACCACTTCTGTTTGAAACCAATGCTGCTACCGAACCTAACTACTCTCTCTAAACTAGCATAGCTGATCAGTGATCAGTTATCAGTGATCAGTTATCAGTAGGAGTAGGGAGTATTAAGTGAGCAGTATTACACGGCGGTTTTCTGCTTTCTTTTCACTGATTACTGATTACCGTTTACTGCTCACTGATTAGGGTAGCCAAGGATATTGACTAAAATCGGGGGGACGTTTTTCCAGGAAAGCCTGTTTACCTTCGGCTCCTTCGGCGGTCATATAGTAGAGTAAAGTGGCATTGCCTGCTAACTCCTGTAAACCCGCTTGACCATCACAATCAGCATTAAAAGCCGATTTTAGGCAGCGAATCGCCAAGGGACTTTTTTCGAGAATTTCTAAGGACCATTTAACCCCTTCCTGCTCTAATTCCTCTACCGGGACGACATGGTTAACCAAACCCATTGCTAACGCTTGTTGGGCGTTATACTGCCGACAGAGAAACCAAATCTCGCGAGCTTTTTTCTGACCGACTACCCGGGCCAGATAACTAGAGCCAAAACCGCCGTCAAAACTGCCCACTTTCGGACCGGTCTGGCCAAAAATGGCGTTATCCGCCGCTAAGGTTAAATCACAAACCAAGTGTAAAACATGACCGCCCCCGACCGCATAACCTGCCACCAGCGCGATAACTACCTTGGGGATGGAGCGAATTAATTTCTGTAAATCCAGCACATTGAGCCGGGGTACGCCATCATCGCCAATATAACCCGCCTGACCGCGCACCGTCTGATCGCCGCCGGAACAAAAAGCATATTTGCCATCGCTGTGGGGACCTGCACCCGTGAGCAATACCACCCCAATGCGCGCATCCTCGCGAGCATCACAGAAAGCGTCGTAAAGCTCAAAAACTGTCTTCGGACGGAAGGCATTACGCTTATGGGGTCGATTGATGGTAATTTTGGCGATTCCCCCCCATTTATGGTAAAGAATATCCTCGTAGGTTTTGACGGATTGCCATTCAACGCTCATAGTCTCGGTTATAGGCACAGCTTTTTTACCTTACCTCATTTTGTCCCCCACGTTGAAGCAGGGAGCGCCAGAATAGGGGAATGGATAGTTGACGGACAAGGTTTAAAGCCGATTCCCTTCTTGATATTTTCTGACTATTTATTCAAAATATATTGATCCTAGTCGTGTAGATATCAGCGAGCGACCAGCAATTGCTGACCATAAAACCGAAATCGGTTATTGGGAAAGTGACACAATGATTGGAGGAAATTATCGAGGAATTATCGTTACATATATGGACAAAGCCTCGAAATTTTTAGTAGCAGGATTAGCCAAAAACAAAACCGCATCGGAAATCAACCCTTGTCACAGAAAAACTTTCCCAAGAGATTCACCCTGACCAAAGAAAAACCTTTACTTGTGACAAGGTTAAAGAATTTTGTGGACATCAAGAGTTGAGTCAGAAACTAGGAGCAGATTTTTATTTTACTACTTCTTATCATTCGTGGGAGAGGGGATTAAACGAGCATACCAATGGACTATTGAGACAATTTTTTGCCAAAAGAACGAATTTGAAAATCCTTAAACCAGAGCAGGTAGAAAGAGCGGTTTCTAGTGGCAGATATAAACAAGCTGCTTATCCTAAATCAGATGGGAAAGATGCTCTTTGGTCTCCTAGTTATTTTGTTTCTTCTGTGGGAGGTGTGCCATTGGCAGTTCTTAAGTGCTATATTAGAGATCAAGAAAAACTGTCGTGAAACGAAGGGGTTTTAAACCCAAATTTTCGCTAATCAGATAGCCATTATCTCAAAAACTATCACCATGACGATCGATCCGCAACAACTCATCGAACTGGCTCTCAAATCGGGAGCAGTGGCAGCCGAAGTTTATCAATCTTCCTCCCTTTCCCATCCCGTTTTTTTTGAGGCTAATCGTCTCAAACAGCTAGAAAGTTCCGAATCTGTGGGAACTGCCTTAAGATTATGGCGCGAGGGTTGTCCGGGGTTAGCGGTGGGTTATGGTGATGTGGAACCGGAAATTTTAGTAGAAACAGCGTTAAATTTATCCTATCTCAATGCCCCCGAAGAAATCGAATTTTCGGCACCACGACAGGCAATTTATGACCCGATTGGCCAGGATGTGGCGGTAGAATCTTTAATCGAGATGGGTAATCAAATGATTGGCCAAATTCGCCAAGTTTATCCTGAGGTTATTTGTAGTGGTGAATGGGAATGTGAACGGGAAATCACCCGTTTAGTTAATTCCCAGGGTTTATATTGTCAATATACCGATACAGCTTTGAGTTATTATCTGGGGATTGAATGGGTGCGGGGGGAGGATTTTCTCGCGGTTTATGATGGGGAATATACTCGCAGTACACCTCATCCCGAAACCGTAATTAAACAGTTATTGCAGCGACTACAATGGGCCGCCAATAATGTGGATAGTCCCACAGGTAAATTACCAATTTTATTGACTGCTAATGCAGTTACCCTGTTATGGGGTACGGTGGCGATGGCTTTAAATGGTAAACAGATCTTAGAAAAATCCTCGCCCTGGAGTGATAAAATCGGTCAATTGGTTATGTCAGAACAGTTGACTTTATCTCAACAACCGGAGCGAGAACCCTATAGTTGTCCCTTTGATGATGAGGGAACTCCCACCAAATTTTTATCTTTAATTGAACGAGGTAGAGTTAAAGAATTCTATAGCGATCGTACCACGGCCAGACTATTAAAAACTACTCCGACGGGAAACGGTTTTCGTCCCGGGTTAGGGGTTTATCCTATGCCAGATTTAGTTAATCTAATCGTGGCACCGGGAGAGGGAACTTTAGAGGATTTAATCTCGCAAATAGATGAAGGTCTAGTTATTGACCAAATTTTAGGTCATGGGGCCGATATTTCGGGCGATTTTTCTGTCAATATCGATCTGGGTTATCGCATAGAAAAGGGCAAAATCACCGGACGAGTTAAAGATACAATGGTAACGGGAAATGTTTATACTGCTTTGCAGAATTTAATCGCTTTGGGGTCCGATAATCAATGGAATGGTTCCTGTTATACCCCCTCGCTAATCGTTGATAGTTTATCGGTGGTGGGTTAAATCAGTTATCAGTTATCAGTTATCAGTTGACCGATTACTGTTCACTGTTTACTGACCACTGAAATTACTAGGTGTAGGGCTAATTCCAGAATTAGCCCTACAATAGGCGTTGTCAAATTGAAAGATGCTCCGAATCAGCACCGGAACTAAAATTACTGTGATAGCTAAGGATTGCACTGCATCTTTCCTATTCTGATCTAACAATGCTTAATTTTTTGAGGCTTTATTTGACCTGAAAATAAGGGGTTCGCAGGTAGGCACGGATTCCCATTCTATAAGAAATTATCTGTCAAGTCGTGGGGTTTTGTCAAGCTTTTTTGGAAAAAAATTTAACCGATGTGAGTCGGTATTTTTCAGCTTGGCATTAACGCTTTAGTTGCCGAGGCACCAAGGCGATTTAATTGCCGATTAATTTGCCATCCGAGGAGGGTTAAACCCAACCACTGACCGAAGATTGCCAAAGCGAAAGAGGGAAGTGTAGCGTATTTAGTAGCGGCAATGGGAAGAAAAGTAAAAAACCATAAAAGCGGAGATTGACTGGGATCAACTCGCAGGACAGCGAAACAGAGGAAGGGGAAAATAATCAAAATGCCGATGCTAGTGGCTGCCAGCAAAGCGCGTTTATTTGTGCTGCCTAACATCAATAATTGGGCGATAGCGGCATAGACTAAAATCATGTTCATTGCCAAGAGAAACCCGGCTGCAGTGGCTAGTTTATATTGATGGAGAGGGGCGATAAAAATAGCGGGAAGGATGAATAAAATGGCAATGGCGACGTTAACAGCCATGGCTAGGGTAGAAGGGCTTTTTTCGCCAAAGATTAGAGCTTTCCCCAGACTAATGCCCGTTTTTCCTTGCAGATGACGATAGCGAGTCCAATCTTGGAGAGTTTGACGGGGGGGAGTGAGGGCAAAAAGGATTAACAAGCCAAAAATTGCCACAAAAACGCTAAGAATGACAAAATTATCGAAAAGATAGCTCGGTTCCAGAGTTTGGAAGACAAAACCTAGGCTAATGGCGCTAAAACAGCCCATCATCCAGTAACTTTGGGGTTTACTAACAAGAGTAGCGAGGGGATTATGGAAGCGACGCTGGATAATTCTGGTTAAACCGTAGGTACAGAGGGCGAAATTGAGCAAAATTAAGCCAATACCCATTATAACCGATTGCCAGAGAGATTGACCGTACCAACGCAGATCAAAGATTTGTGAGATTCCTAGATAGCGTACCGCATCGGGGGGGAGAAAGGTAGATTTAACTAGATAGGGAAGGAAAAAACTAGGATTAAAGAGAATTAACCAATCAAAGGGGGTACGGGAACCGCCATAGCCCGATAAAGTAAAAATACTGCTATAAAACACAAAGATTAAGACTGTAGCACTGCCTAACCAGGGTTGAAATCCTCCTAACCATGGCGTGGCTAAAGCGAAACTAAGGGCAGCATGATAGAAAAAGGCACAACTAGCGATCAGAACCGCGTAGAAGGCTAAAATTAACGACAAGGGAATACCTGCTAATAAACCCGCCCCCAAGTGAAAGGGTAAAGCGAGAAGACAGACGAGATAGAGGAGAATGGGAACCCCGAAAATTTTGCCGATAAAAATCGTTTTGGCGGGTTGGGGACTCAGACGGATAAAATTAAGTGTACCTCGGCGCTCTTCCCCAGAAAGATCGGCAATTAATTGATAGGTTCCCACCACTAAAAGAGCGAAAATGCCGGTAATACTCAGAAAAGTGAAGATATCTAACCACCATAACCGGGAGATAATCATCCATTGACCATTTAAGTCTTGGATACAGTATTTAAGCCCACTATAGGGATAATAGTCGTTGTTATTGGGGGGATTAGCGGTACAGTAACGACTAAATCCCGCTCCTACTGGCAAGAGATTTTGATAGTACAAGTAAACTAATAATTGACCAACAAGGGAGATAATCGAGGCGATCGAGATATTTTTCGGGGTTAATCTTCCTTGCCATTCTCGCATAATTTGCGGGTTGGTTTCCGTAAGGCGATCGATTATTGTCAGTATCATATTTCTGTCCTCTCTACAGCCGTCAACAGGAGCTAATCCTAGATTAACCCGGTAACTTCTCGATCGGTTTGGGGATGAAGAAATCCCTCGAGATGCAGCTAAGTAGCTGGTTATAATTAAATTAAAAAGGGATTTTAGGTTCGATCCCTCCTGAAATCCGCTCTTGATCAGGGGGGTGCCGATCCACCCTGCTAAGATAGCGTTGGGCGAGGATGCGAAGTAAGTCCTTGAATTGATCAGAGAAAAGGAGTTTAAAGGATGAAAATGACTTATCTGGAAGCTACTGCCAAATTTTACAGCGAAGTAGCCCAAACTCCCGAAGTGGGGCTATGTTGTGTTCAAAGCAGTCCTTTGCAACTGCCGGGGTTAAAAATCCCCGCCATTATGCAGGAGATGAACTATAGACCTCCTGCAAAAATAGGAACTGATTATGTACAATAAAGTAAAACACTCAGAAAAACCATGACTTACGAAAAAGTAAAAAATTTGAATCCAGAAGAGTTTAAACGCTTTTGTGGAGTATATCCTGAAACATTTAA
>NZ_JAPZSS010000263.1:0-9669 GCF_027532015.1 Microcystis sp. LE19-131.1A
GATAAATTCTCTCTAGCATTTTCTGGCTCTCGGGGTTTAGGTCTCTAATCAATCTCATTGTATTTTCCTGCTGCTTCGTTTTTTTATGTATTATACTTCTTAATTTTTTATTTGGGTAATTAATTTTGCATGACTACTTAACTGATAACTGATAACTGAGAAGGCGTTACTGAATCAAGGTATGAATGCCAACTGTGCATCGTGTCCAAAAGTTAGTTTGGGTCTAGGTTTTAAAAATCCCACAAGAGAAGATTCATACTAAATCTGGTTATTAAAAACTGATTATTTATCCCCCCTTTTGCCTCTTGCCTTTTGCCTTTCCTGATATGTAGCCTATACTCAACGGATTTAGTATCATATCTCAAATCAGCAACGCCTGTTAAGCTGATTAACAGCTGATCAGCAAGAAATTAAGTTTGTCATTAATTTTCATTTAACAAAAAAACAGCACCCATCAGGATGCTGTTTGTCAAGAAAATGTTACAAAACTTAAGCTAAAGCCGCCATTTTCACCTCGTTATGAGCGAGGATATTTTGTAACTCCTCCGCGTCCACGGTTTCTTTTTCCACTAACATTTGCGCTAACTGATCCAAGATGGCGCGGTTATTGACTAAAACCTCTTTAGCGCGACGATAGGCCTGTTCTACTAGGTTACGCACTTCCTCGTCAATAGCTGCCGCAGTTTCATCGGAGAAATCTCGATCGGAAGCGATATCACGACCTAGGAAAACATTACCATTTTGACGACCTAAAGCCACGGGACCTAGGCGATCGCTCATGCCGAAACGAGTGACCATTTGCCGCGCTACTCGTGCCACCTGTTGCAGGTCATTAGAAGCACCCGTAGTCACTTCCTCCTCACCGAAGATAATTTCTTCAGCTAAACGACCCCCCAAAGCTACAGCCATCTGATTTTGCAGATAAGCGCGAGAATATAACCCGGATTCCATGCGATCCTCGCTGGGAGTGAACCAAGTTAAACCCCCAGCGCGACCGCGAGGAATAATACTAATTTTCTGGACAGGATCATAATCCGGCATTAAAGCACCCACCAAAGCGTGACCAGCTTCATGGTAAGCAACTAAAGTTTTGCGTTTTTCGCTCATGACGCGATTTTTCTTCTCAGGACCTGCTAGGACACGATCAATCGCATCGTTGATCTCATCCATAGAAATCTCGGTTAAATTGCGACGTGCCGCTAAAATTGCGGCTTCGTTGAGCAAATTAGCCAGATCCGCACCGGTAAAACCGGGGGTACGACGAGCGATTTTATCGAGATCCACGTCTTGGGCCAAAGTTTTGCCTCTGGAGTGGACATTAAGGATTTCCTTACGGCCAGCGTAATCGGGACGATCCACCACCACTTGGCGATCGAAACGACCCGGACGTAATAAAGCGGCATCCAGCACATCAGGACGGTTAGTGGCGGCGATAATGATAATACCTGTATTACCTTCAAAACCGTCCATTTCCGTTAATAATTGGTTGAGGGTTTGTTCCCGTTCATCGTTACCACCCCCTAAACCGGCACCCCGTTGACGACCGACAGCATCAATCTCATCGATAAAGACGATACAAGGTGCATTCGCTTTCGCTTGTTCAAATAGGTCGCGGACGCGAGAAGCACCCACCCCGACGAACATTTCCACGAATTCCGAACCGGAAATGCTAAAAAACGGGACTCCTGCTTCTCCAGCTACTGCGCGAGCGAGTAGGGTTTTACCAGTCCCCGGAGGACCGACTAAAAGGACTCCTTTGGGGATTTTTGCCCCAATTGCCGTGAAGCGATCGGCATTTTTCAGGAAGTCCACCACTTCGTTTAATTCTAATTTTGCCCCTTCAATCCCGGCCACATCACCGAAAGTAACCTGGGTTTGGGGTTCCATCTGTACTCTTGCTTTCGATTTGCCGAAGTTCATCGCTTGGGAACCGGGGCCACTTTGGGCGCGACGGAGCAAGAAAAATAGACCAACAAGAAGTAAAATCGGGAAAAAGAGGCTACTGAAGGCTCTTACCCATACTCCTTCTTCTCTTTGGGGCAGTACGGAAATATCAACGTTATTTTCTGCCAAGATGTTGATTAATTGCGGATCGTTGGGCAGGTTGACCAATACATTTGTACCGTCTTGGGTGGGTACGATCGCTCGTTGCCGGTCGGCACTTAAGCGCACGGTTTCTACTTTACCTTCCCGTACTTCCTGTAAAAATTCACTATACTTCCAAGTTTGTTGCACTGCTGGCTGGCGATCAAAGAAAGCTGAGGCCAAGGCAAGGACTACGATTAACAATAGGGCATATAGTCCCGCATTGCGCCATTTTTTGTTATTACCGTTTTTGTTCACGCTGTCGAACTCCTGATAAATTGAGGATGATCTTATCGGTTGTTAAGGGGTTGTTAACTTATGTTAACGTTTCTCAGGAACAGTGGACAGGTTTTTTTTAAAAGATGCCCCTCGTAGTCCTCCCTGGGGGTTAGCTGTTGGGGGTTGGCAGTGGGTAAAAAAGCCATTTACTGTGACTCTCCTCGACCGAGTATGATCAATTTGTAACAAAATGCCAAAATACTGCATAAAAGCTGCAAGTGGAACGATAGAGAGTTTAGTTGACCTCCACGGGGACTAGCTAGATGAAAAAACGAGAGACTTTGCTGGAGAAGTTTTGTTGCTTTTTAGTTTTGCAGCAAAATAGGACAGAATGGAATTGCGATCGGCGTTTGCGTCGTAACATGGAAAGCTATGGCCCAATCGATCCTAATGTCGAGTCCGAGGAATATTGGTCTCTATTCTTTCACCAACAGTATCGGAATCCCGGTTCCAAAAATCATCTTTTTCGTGGGCATTTATATGCTTATTTGCAGGAACCTTGCTACTGGGCAGCTGCCGAAATCTATCAAAAATATCAAGCTAAACTAGATTATCAGATTGAAGACTACTTTAACGAAGGAATTCTTGGTTTTGAGGCTATCTTAGCTGACTTTAAGCCTTTATTCTCTACTCGCTTCGATAATTTTGCCACTCAGAGGATTAAATATCGCTTAATCGATCGCATCCGTCAGATTAGTCAAGCATTCGGCCATAATACTTGGAGCCTACTACTTAATTCTACCGGAGCGCGTCTCAGCCAAGCTCTCTGGGCGAGGGGATTAGTGGGAGAAACTCTCGAAAATTACCTTTTAGCTTGGGATTACTATAAAGAAATTTATGCCCAGGCAAAAATAAAAACCGATGGTAAAATTCAGGAACCTAGTCCAGAAATCTGGCAAAAAATCGCCGCTGCTTATAACTCGGATAGCCACGCTACCATCAAAATCAATTCTGCGACAATTACCCGATGGTTAAAGGATGCGGGACAAGCTATTTTTGATCATTTATTTCCCCAAGGAAAAACAATTTCTCTACAGCAACCTTTCGGGGATGGGGAAAGTAGCACGAGGGAAGAAATAATCGAAGATACTCTCCATGATACCCCTTGGCAGCAGTTAGAAGCGGCGGAAAATTTTCGCGAGTCGCAACAAAACCACCAAAAAATTCTAGCTTGGTTACGCGCAGAAATTTCACAGATTTGTCAGCAGCCGCAACAGGCAAAACTGCATCCGCAAATTCAGTTAATTCTAGAGATGACTTATGGTTCAGGGTTGGGACAAGTGACAATTGCCGCTAAGATTACAGAAATCACCACGGTGGTTATCAAACAATATCAGGTTTCTAGGGAACTGGATAAAGTTTATCGTCACCTCGCTAAAAAGTTTTTACCCTGGGCCAGCGAAAACCTGCATATTCCTTTCCAGTCCCACGATAGAGAAGTTATTAGTAAGGCAATAGAACCATGGCTAACATACTACTATCAAACCAGCGCAACAACTCAGGAGGATTAATTATGGTTAATGATTGGTTAGAACTAACTCCTGATAGCATTTGGCTAGAAATACCCGCCGATATTCAAGAGATAAGTTGGGCAAAAAGTGCCAGTTTTACTGATGCCAGTATTCGTCAGAGATTTTATATTAATTATCTCTGTCAACAAGTTATTTTTAACTATCTACAGTCAGGGATGCCTGGGGTTAGCTTAGTAGAAAATCAAGAGGATTTCTGGCAACTAGGAGTTAATGGTTTTACCGTTAAATTAGGCGAAAAGTCAGTGATCGTTATTGCCAGCGAAACTCTGGATCTAGAAGCGATCGAAATTCCTCAAGAATGGGTAGATATTCCTCAATTAATTGGTGATTATTATCTAGCTGTACAGGTAAACACTGCCGAAAGTCATCTGAGAATTTGGGGTTGTACTACCCATAAAGATATTAAGGAAAAAGGACAATATATTAAGCGTAATCTTAACTACTCTCTACCGAGAAATCAACTGCAATCAGGATCAGATTCTTTGGATTTATGGGGAGAGTGTCAATGGCAACCAGTTAAGATTGAACGGGAAAAGATGGAAGAAAAACTATCTTTAGATAGATTGACAACCTTACTAGACATCTTAGCTAATCCTAAGTTAATCTTTCCCAGAAAAGCTATTGCTTTTCAGGAATGGGCAGCAGTTATCGTCAATAGTAACTGGAGAAAAATTTTAATTACCCGTCGGCAAAAATCCCCCGTCAAGTTAACCAATTGGTTTACTGATAATTTCCCCATTGATTGGCAAAGTATCCTCGATTTTAGCTCACTGTCACTGGTTCCAGCATTCAAAAATACAGAAATTAAACGCATCAAAGATTTAGGAGTAGAATTACTGGGAAATCCCCTCGCTTTGATGATTACTATCGCTAAAATTGAAGAAATATTTAGCCTGCAAGCGACTGTTTACCCCACGGGAGAAACAAGCACTTTACCCCCCCATTTAAAATTAAGTATTCTCACCGAAACTGGTCAAGTTTTTCGAGAAGTAATTGCCACAGATAACGATGAATTTATTCGTTATAGATTTGATGCTGAATTGGGGGATAAATTCTTCATTGAAGTGGCCTTAGAATCGGCAAGAGTCACCGAATATTTACAAGTATAAGCGAGGAAAAACTTAATGATTAAACTCTTAACTCTCGAACTAGATGGCACATTCGATCGGGGATTTAAAGTAAAATTAGAAATTCGTCCCGATCTTAATTCTCGTCCCCAAACTGTGATCAAAGCAAGGCTACCAGCTAATTTAGAGTTATTAACTCTTTACCGTCAATGGCAACGTCACTATAGTGAATTAGAGGGATTTTTTAAAATCTTAAAAGATAGCAATCCCCAACAAATTACCAATAGTTCTCAGCAGAGTTTAGTCTTTAAAAACTGCCAAGAAAAAGCCAAATTATTTGAGGATAACTTAAACAAATGGTTGAATAATAGCCCAGAATTTGAACCGATCAAAACCGCAATTCTGCGCTCTGGCAATAACTTTCGTATCTGGTTACAAACCGATAATATTTGGCTGCAAAGATTCCCCTGGGAAAAATGGGAAATCCTCCAAAATACCGGCGCAGATATAGCCATTATTGTCTCGGAATACGATACCTTAACCAGACAATTAAAAAATCATGAAAAAATTCGGATTTTAGCCATTTTAGGCTATGCCACCGACTTAAGATTTCTCGAAGAAGATCGCAAAACTTTAGACGATATTGCGGGAAAAGCAGGAGCCGAAATTATCTGGGAAAAAGCCCCTCACCCGCAAAAATTAAATCAGTTATTGCGTCAAGAAACTTGGAATATTCTCTTTTTTAGCGGTCATAGTGCCAGTACAGAAGATGGCCAAGATTGCGAAATTCAACTAACAGAAACTCATAAATTAAAGATAGCTGATTTTAGCTTTTCTCTGGGAGAAGCTACTAAAAACGGGTTAAAGTTAGCGATATTTAACTCCTGTGATGGTATCGGTTTGGCACAACAACTATCACGGGAAAAAGGGATGGCATTACCCCATCTAATCTTTATGCGCGAGAAATTACCCGATCCTGTTTCTCCCAAATTTCTGCAATACTTTTTAACCGCTTTTACCAATAATAAATCTCTCTATAGCGCCGTACATGAAGCCCAAAAAAATCTCCACGATGACTGGGAAAAAGACTATCCCTGTGCCAGTTGGCTGCCCGTAGTTTGCCCCAATCCCACCGAAGAACCCCCCACTTGGCATAGTTTCAGTAACTCCCCTCAAAAACAACAAAATTGGCGACGATTCGCTCTAACTTTCGGTTTAGGTTTAGCCGTAGCCATGACAGTCTTGGCAATAAGAGAAACAGGAATTTTAGAACCCTTAGAATTAAATATTTATGATCGTCTGATGCAACTAAAACCCAAAGATAAACCCGACGAAAGATTATTAATTATTACCATTGATCGCCAAGATTGGGCCTATCAAGATCGCATGGGTATGAAAAGACCAACAATACCAGGCAGCGATCAAAAACGTTCCCTCGCAGGAGAAGCATTATCGCAGCTTTTAAATAAATTACTGCCCTACGAACCGCAAATTATCGCCTTAGATATCCTCCGTCCCATCGCTGCCAGTCAAGATTATCCACCCCTAGCCAAACAATTACAAAATACTCCTAATTTTATCTCGATTTGTAAGTTTAATAATTACCCGCAACCGGACGGATTTCCCCCACCCCCAGAACTGCCAAAAAATCAGAGTGGTTTTAGTAACATAGTCCCAGACGAAACCATTGCCGGAGTTCCCCGAATTCGTCGTTTTTTATATCAGGCAAAACTCGATCGCACCTCTCCCTGTCTTCCCCCGGATTCTTTGGCCACAGTTGACTCAATGTCCTGTAATTTTAAAGATTATGCTCCTAGTTTTAGTCTCCTAATTGCCAAACGATATCTACAATCCCAGAATCAAGATTTTGACTGCAATAAACTGCAGCGGGGAATTCTAGAAATTAATATCGGGGATACTCATCTCGGTGACTGGCTGCAATCCAACCGCGGCCCCTACAGAACCAGTCAATCCGATACCCGATCCGGCCGTCAAGTTATGCTCGCTTACCGTCGAATCGCCGATAATGGCATCGATGCAATCATAAAAATTGCCCCGAAAAAATCTCTCCGACAGGTTTTAGATTCGCGTTTTAATTCCGAATCAGTCCGGGAAAAAATTGTCCTGATTGGAGTAACAGAAACCGGGATTGATGATTTTTTAACCCCCTTTAGTCGCAACCCATCGGAAGCAATTCCGGGGGTTTATTTGCACGCGCACGCAGTCAGTCAAATTCTCGATACAATGACAGGAAAACGAGCCTCGATCGCTTTCTGGAATCCCCTACAGGAGGCTTTCTAGGTGCTGGGTTGGTCCCTGGTGGGGGGATTATTAACGTGGCGTTTTCTTCGGGTAAAAACGGTACTTTTGACAGTGGCGATCGCTGTAATTTCCCTTACTGGTATCGGTTGGCTTCTCTTTAGTTATTTCGGTCTCTGGGTTCCGATTATCCCCCCAGCGATCGCACTTCTCACCACCTCTGGTATCTTCTTTTTTCTTCGTTCTTACTATTTAAAATAGCTAGGTAAGGCTTGCTGAAAAAGTACGGGCGAAGCATTCGGATAGAAAATCTCCGGTTTCACCGATAGGTTATTGCCCGAATGCTTCGCCCCTACAGGACCCGGGCCGATGAAGACGCAAGGTTTTGAAGCACGATTCTCTCAAAATCTTGCACCTGTTTCACGAGAAAAACGACAAAACTCTTACCTTGCCTACATTTCACATTTATTCAGCAAACTCTAGGTAACAGCCATGATCAAACCTTCGATCGCCCTCATCCTTCTTTTCTCCCTACTGCCTCAACCCGGGTTAACCCTTATCACCCCGGCTGCCAGAAATATTTCTAATCATCCCATTCTGACGGCACAGGGCGATCGGGAGCTTACCGAGGAGCAATTCCTACAACGAGTCACCGTTCGGATTACTAGCGAGACAAATCGGGGATCGGGGACAATTATCGCTAAAAAAGGCGATAATTACCTTGTCCTAACCAACGCCCACGTTACCCGCAACACGAAAACCCTACAGGTACAAACTTACGACGGCCACAGCCGTGCGGCCCGCATTGTCCCCAATTCCCTATCGGAGAATCAATATCTCGCTCTGCTGGAGTTTAGCGATACCAGGAATTATGCGATCGCCACCATCGCGGAGTTTACCATCAATCAAAACAGCATCGGTTTAGAAGTGGTGGCCGCGGGATATGTTGCCGAAACGGGACAGTATCGGACGACAAAGGGAACCCTTGAACAGGTGAGCGATCGACCCCTCCGGGAAGGCTACAGCGTCGGTTATAGTGGCGATATCGTGCAGGGAATGAGCGGCGGTGGTATCTTTTCCGAGGATGAGTTAATTGGCATTAACGGGCGATCGGCCCATCCGATTCTCTCTAACTACACCTACGAAGACGGTACAAAACCCACAGACGCAGAAATCCAACAGATGAGAGCGGTTAATTGGGGCATTCTCCTTAATACCCTATTAACCTACATCCGTCCCGAAATCCTCAGCGCCTATAACCTACCCCTACCGCCGGTGAACCCCGATATAGAAACCACCGCCTATACTGGCTATATCGCCGAATTAGAAGCGAAAGCGAAGGGTTTCACCGTCCGGATCGATAGTACGAGCGGTGCAAACGGTAGCGGTGTCATTATCGCTAAAGAAGGGAATATTTACACAGTTTTAACCGCAGACCATGTATTATGTGAGAAGAAAAAAAGTCAAGATGCTGCAAGTAAACCTTGTCCCAATAACACCTACACCGTCGTCACCAGCGACGGCAAAACTCGAAACATCGAGAAAAGCACCATCATCCGTCAGGAAGGGGTAGATTTAGCAGTCTTTCAGTTTGAAAGCCGGGACAATTATCCCGTTGCGGAAATAGCGAATTATAACCCAAATAGCGGTGATTTTGTTTTTGCGGCAGGCTTCCCCAAAATTGGCGACAATCCCTCGAAATGGTTGTTTAGTGGCGGTATAATTGGGGATAAAGAAACGGGATTACTACAAACCCGCCAAAGTGACTTAAGCACGCAACAAAGTGGAACATTACAAAGTGTTGCTTCTTTAGAAGGAGGGTATGAATTAGTTTATACCAGCATCACATTTGGGGGCATGAGTGGCGGTGCAGTCTTAGACTCTCAGGGGAGAGTAATAGGGATTCATGGACGTTCAGAAGGAGCAGGGGGAGGGAAAATTCAGTTAGGGTATAGTTTAGGGATTCCCATTAGCACTTTTTTGGGATTGCAAGAAAGATTCAAGGTAAAACCGCAATTATTAACCACTGCTCAACCCCAAGTTAGTCCGCAACAACAACAAGAAATTATTCAAGCGATTACTGGTGTTATTGTTCCTAATACCAATGCGAAGGCGGATATTTGGATACAAAGGGGGGGACAATTATGGCGGTTAGGAAGGTTTGAGGAAGCAATTAAAGCCTTTGATGAAGCGATTAAGCAAAATGACCCCGATAATGTCTATTTAGCCTGGTATGGGAAGGGATTAGCGTTATTTGAATTACGCGAACATCAAACAGCTATAGAAGCTTTGCAACAAGCGATTAATCCCGCATTTCTCACAAATTGAGTTGGGAAGCTGATTTGGATGCAGAAAATTGCGGTTATTTGTAAATCAGAAAGAATTCTCAAATTGGGAAACAAGAATCTGACTAAACTAGCCAAAAAGCTGGCAAAAAATTGGCTAAA
>NZ_JAPZSS010000244.1:0-14216 GCF_027532015.1 Microcystis sp. LE19-131.1A
ACCACACTGGGGTAAAGTTGATTGAGAAGGCAATGGCAGAGTTGGAAAAACAGATTAATCGACTTCCCCATTTGCCAAAGTGGTTTGTGGAAATCCCTTATCAACTCACTTAACTATTGGATCATCTTTTTTATGGAGTTCACTAAAAGCTTAATCCCTGCCTTGTTAGTTTTAGAAATTATCAGAATTCCAGAGTTTTTAGATGCCGATCAAACGTTCGCCAATGAAGACTTACAAGAATGGTACGAAACCTTAGTTATCCCCTACAAAAAGGATATTAGAACCTGCTTAGGAATAACCATAGGCGAAAAGGATACTCCTATCAGATTCTTACAACGAGTGCTAGGGAAGTTCGGGCTTAAACTTTCCTGCTGTGGTCGGTTAGGGTCAAGACTCGATCGCCGTCGGGTTTACAGTTTGGCAGGGCTAAACCTTGACGGACGCAACGAGATTTTTAGTCGGTGGTTAGAACGGGACAATAAGGGCGTGTCCACGGAGTCTATAAATTATGTTGATACTTCTGCGGCCGCCTAAAAAAAGCTTAATTGCCCTATTTAAGGTTTAGCAACCCGAAATAGGTTGGTGACACTAGCTTTTGTCCAACGGTAAGTTCGCGTATCACACACATCTGATTTTCCGCTTACTTAACACAAAGCCGTCCTAAAAGGGGCAGGCTTTAAACCCAATTTTTCGATAAATCTCTGGCTTTTTATCCACCAGCCCTTAACACTTGTTCGGCCGTTAATTTCAGCACCGGGAAGACGGTGGAAGTTATGGTCTGATTGCCTCGAAACTGCTGAATCTCATACTCTCCATCCACTAGCGTACAGATGGATAGAGTGGGCTGTTTGGGCTTACCAATATGTCGAGTCCCGCCCAATCCCGCATAATCGGCAATCCAATATTCAGGAATGCCTAAAACGGCGTAATCTTCAACTTTGCGGGCATAATCGTTTTGCCAGTTGCTACTGACAACTTCCGCCACAAATTTAATCGAACTCCCCAGCGTCAGAATCGACTGGTTAGACCAAAGTAGTTCTTTGCTAAGTTCATCTCGATCTACAACCGCAACGTCAGGTCGAAATGCCGTCATACTAAGGTGGGAAGGACGCAATAATCCCCGTTGAAGAACAAACCAAGGTAAATCTATTTTATCGATCTCGACACAGACCTTTGTGGTAATGAAAGCTACTACTTCCTCATGCCACCCCGTCGGTTCCAAATCGAACACCTCTCCATCGATTAGTTCGTAGCGATTATCGCCACCGTAACGAGCGAGAAAC
Source organism: Microcystis sp. LE19-131.1A (assembly GCF_027532015.1). NCBI lineage: Bacteria > Bacillati > Cyanobacteriota > Cyanophyceae > Chroococcales > Microcystaceae > Microcystis > Microcystis sp. LE19-131.1A. The sequence goes on from NZ_JAPZSS010000244.1 coordinate 1,284, forward strand.
TCGTCAAAGCTGAGTTGCTTTTGTTCTATTGGTTGGTCGATCGCAATGGTCATTATGTCATCATGCTCAACTCTTTCAGTTTACCGGATCGATGTGTGATCTATGTGACAGACCAAACTCCTAATCCTTTAGGGACTAGGAGCGGTTGTCTGAGGTCAGCGTCCCAAACGGTTAGACTGTCGGGGTAGCGAATAAATCATCAACCTGACCATTCCCACCGCTACAGTCAGTATCCCGCCGATCAGATAAAGACTGGTGTTATTAAAACCGAGTCCCAAGAATCTGAGAATCATAAAACCCATGAGAACGGCGATTAGTAGGGGAGTACCGTCGATCCACTGGGTATGGTCATAATTATTACCCTCCAATCCTAAATATTCTTCCTTGACCACCCGTTTCGCCAACATGGGATTACCGATCGCCCGTTGTTGCCAATCGGCCAGTTTACCCGGTGTCACCTGCAATCCCAAATCGTTTGCTTCCCCTTCCATGATTTCGCGGATCGCCCTTTCTGGTAAAGCTTCCAATTCGATGCGGGGAAGCTTCAAAAAAATATCTCGGGCCGGGGGGTAAGTGGCCAATAATAATATCGGCTGTCCCTGTAAATGCAGTTTTTCTAACCAACAACGCAGGGAAACGGGGAACCTGTGGGCATTGTCCATGACCAGAAAAGCACCGTGCCGATGGCAGGGGCAGCCACCGGAAACCCCCGCCCCCACAAGTCCTCGATCACCTGCTCCGCTAAAAAGGTCTTCCCCGCACCAGCTTCCCCCACCACCAACAAACTGGCATTGGCTAGTAGGGCGGCCACCACCCGCTCTTTTTCTGCTCGCCTATAGCAGGGGATTGAAAGGGAATCATCAACGGAACGGATCGACAAAGACTGACGTTCACCGTCCGCTCCAACCCCGTAGGTATAGACCCGCTCCTCCCCGTTAGCCAATCTCCTTCTGTGTCGCTCGATCATCGTTCCGATTCCCAGTTCCCTTTCTACTATAGTTCCCCTTCATCTTTACTAGGGAATAATTTTGTACTACTTTACTTCTGGTGAGAGAAAGTGAAGTATTGACCGCCATTCGTGGCATCCTAGAGATAAGTGGTAAACCTTGACGATTGCATTGATAATAATCGATGGTTTTGCTGGATTTACTCTATTTATACCCTAAAAGTAGAGGATTTGCAGATACCGATACCTATGACCACCTAACCCACCGGTGTTCTTAAAAATTTTCTCAATGAAAATGCTGAATTTAAAATGGGGGAAGCTTTTTTGCCGGGGTCATTGTTTACGATCAGATTGTCCAGTATTTGAGGAGTCAGTAAATGTCGATGTCACGTCGTCTTGAGCGCCTATTGACTATTGACCAATTGCTGCGTTCGGGCAAGCGAATTACCCAGGGAATTTTAACGGAGCATCTCGAAGTCAAGGAAAGAACCGTCAGAAATGACCTGCATTTTTTGAGGGATAGGTATTCTGCACCTTTAGAGTACGACCAATCGGGCAAAAGATGGTACTATACCGACCCTAATTGGCGTTTACCCAGTATTTCCTTAAGTCAAGGAGAATTATTCGCTCTGACGCTGGGGGCAAAAATGTTAGAGTCCTATGCAGGAAGTGCTTATGAAAAAGAATTGCGATCTTCGATCGAGCGTTTATCGGAGCGATTACCGGAGCAAACTTCGGTTAATTTGCAGCGATTAGCCGATGAGCGCATTATTTTTCGTCCCGGTGCTGAAATGCTCAATCTTAGTCCCGAAATATGGCAGCAGTTACTAGATGCCTTCAATACCTCCCGACGGATTTGGATTCGCTATTATGCGGCGACTCGCAATGAGGAATCAGATCGGGTGGTAGATCCCTATTTTTTGGACATTTATCGCGGTAGCAATCCGTATTTAATCGGTTTTTGCCATAAACGACAGGCGATAAGGGATTTTCGTATCGATCGAATTAAAAATCTCAGGATACTTGATGAGACGTTTGAGAAAGATTCTAGTTTTAATGCTAAAGCTTATCTGGAAAAACGATTTCAAAACGAAGGAGGGGATAAATTATTTTCGGTCACAATCTGGTTTAATCCTTCCTCTGCCCCTTTTATCAAAGAAAGACGCTGGCATACTTCTCAAAAGTTAGTCGAACATCCCGATGGCTCATTAACCTTACATTTAGTCGTAGAGGGATTAAATGATCTTAAACGATGGGTTTTGGGTTATGGCAAGGGAGCTAAGGTTATCACCCCACCAGAGTTAATCGATTTAGTCAAAGCAGAAATTGCTGGAATGATGCCAAGTTACAATTTATGAAGATATTGCTATTATGATTGATGCGAGTAGATGCCTATTCTCCAGAGTGTCTCTCGCTGGCAGATTCTTTGGAAAAAGAAAAATCGCTAGAGCGGGGAATAGCCGCAACATTGGAAGATTGAGAATTCTACCAAAAAAGCCTTTGGAGGCAACTATGCTGACACTTAAAAGAGAAAGGGATTTACTCGGAAATTCGCTCGCTCCCCACGTCGATCTAAGTTTTCAGGTCATCGGGGAAGCTTTACCCGCCGATCATGGCTATGCCCTATATGCTGCGCTAACTCATCGGAAAGAAGAATTGCACTCATTGCAGGGGTTAAGTATTCAGACAATCGCTGGAATTCCCGATAAAAAGGGGAAAATTTATCTAAGCGATCGTTCTCGTCTGTGGATTCGATTACCCTACGATCAGATTCCCATGATCTACGATCTGGCAGGTAAATCCCTAACTATAGGAGCGCACGGGATTCGCTTAGGAATTCCCCAAATTTATTCACTACGGCCTGCAACCCAGCTAAAATCGAGAATTGTGGTCATTAAAGGCTATCAAGAACCGACAGCTTTTATAGAAGCAGTATCGAGACAATTAGAAACTTTGGAAATTAAAGGTCGTACAGTAATTCCTTTCAGTACACAGGGAGAAATTGAACGTAAAACCATTAAGATCAAACGGTTTACTGTGGTGGGATTTACATTAGCAATTTTTGATTTGAGCGAGGAAGACTCGATCAAGTTGCAGATTCATGGACTGGGCGGCAAGCGACGGATGGGTTGCGGTGTATTCGTTCCTGTGGGGAGTAATTTATGAAGCGTTTACTAGCAAAATCATACAATCAGAAAGAACACCCGAAACCTCCAGAATTTGCACTTTTGACGCGGCATAGCAGGGATGTAGCGGATGCTTGCAGGGCATTAGCTGCTATTTCGGGGGATATAGCTTTAAATAATGCCGAAATCTGGGATATGCACCTTGATTTTGAGCGAACTTTACGGGCTACTGGATGGCTAGAAGATTTAGGAAAATGTAGCAGTCATTTTAGCGAGATGTTATCTGGTGGTGACGGATTTCAATTACTTCGCCACGAAACTATTTCAGGAATACTAGCTTATTTTAATGAACAATTTCAGACATGGCTAAAACCTTTGGGTAAGTTTAAAATAGTTGCTATTTGGGGGGCAATGGGTCATCATCGTAAGTTTGACGAGAAAACCACACCGTATCAAGGGTTGCCTCTGATTTTACATATTTCTCAATCGGACAATCAGGACTTTAATACAATTTTAGAAGAAATGGCAGTAGATTTAGAGTTAGGAAACCCTCCACAGTTTGATCACAATCTTGTGATTGGCTATAACTCAGATGATGAATGTGATATTCCTGCTTTTGAGTCATTATATGATTTAATTAATGAATTCAAGCAATACGAAGAAGAAGAATTTGCAGATGAAAGATTGCGCCGATTCGTTGCCCTAGTCAAAAGTTATGGAATTGCGGCTGATGTAGCGGCTAGTGCAGTTGCGAAAAAAAAGGGGGAAGATAATCAACCTTATTCTCTTCCTAATTTTGTCAAGAATGATTTATCAATTAAGCTAAGTTATGAAGATTTAACTAAATTAATTCATTCTTGGGCGTGGCGTAATAGTGATGGGTTTAAAGACAAAAAAAACGAGTGGGATTTAAGCCGTTATCCTCATAACTTCAAACTTAGAAACTTTCAAGAACAGGTAGCATCTTCTGATTCTTATTTGACTTTAGCGATCGCAGGTTGTGGCTCTGGCAAAAGTCTTGCGGCTTATCTGTGGGCGCGAGAATGGTGCAAAAAGCTAACAGATCGAAATTTTCGACTTTTCTTTTGCTTGCCAACTACAGGAACAACAACGGAACATTTTAAGGACTACGCTCTGGAGTCAAACATTCCTAGCAGTCTTGCCCATCTTGCCCATTCTCGATCCTCAATTGATTTACAAACAATGGCTCAAACTACACCTCAAGAGGATTCAGAAAACTCTGATATTGCCGAGGCTGCGCGGGAAGCTCTTAGAGCCGAACAAGACAAAATCGAATCTCTAGCTTTGTGGAGTACACCTCTAACGATTACAACTGCTGATACAGTTCTAGGACTAATGGTCAATGCTAGACGATCTATCTATAGCCTTCCTGTAATTATGCAGTCTGCAATCATCTTCGATGAAATTCATGCTTTTGATGATCAGATGTTTGGTCACTTGCTAGTATTTTTGAAAAATTTTCCCAAGCTTCCAGTTTTGCTTATGACTGCTTCATTACCAGAGGAAAGATTAAAGACAATTCAATCAATCCGACCTGATTTAAACTGTGTACCTGGACTTAAAGAATTTGAAGATTTATCTAGATACAATCTTCCCTATATGGTTGAACAAGTTGATGAAGCAATAGTATGGCAAGAAGTTCAAAAATGTCTAGAGAATAATGGTAAAGTTCTCTGGGTGAGAAATCGAGTTGATTGGGCTAATCAGATTTATCAAAAAGCCAAGGTTGATTTTCCTGATATTGCGGTTAATGTCTATCATTCTCGATTACGTTATAAAGATCGTAGTGATCGCCATCGTCGCGTAATTGATACCTTTAAGGAAAAAGGAAAAGCAGCACTTCTAGTTTCTACTCAAGTTGCAGAAATGAGTTTGGATTTATCAGCCGATTTGCTAGTAACGGATATTGCTCCTGTTCCTTCTCTAATACAGCGCATGGGAAGGCTAAATCGTCGTGCGACTCCTGATAATCCTGGCAATTCTAAACCTGCGATTATTTGTCCATTACCTAAGATTAAAGGCGATACTTATAAACCTTATCAAAAATCAGAGATTGATACTTCTTTAATCTGGGTTCAGAAATTGCTGGACTTAAACAAATCTCTGAGTCAGCGAGATTTAGCCCAAAAATTCTTAGAAGTCAGCAATCTGAAAGAATATGACTATAAAAAAGCTGAGGAGAGAGCTTGTTTCTTCTCAGGTGTCTGGCGGACAAGACCAGGCATAACTCGTAATGAAGGCTATACAATTTCAGTAATTTTGGCAAAAGATTATAAGAAGTGTGATGACTTCAAGTATAATCAACCTTCACCCGACTGGATACGCCAGCATGAAGTTGCTATTCCAATTAAGCCAGAAGCTCTGAAATGGGATAAGATTTCTGGTGTTCGGATTGCACCAAAAGAGTTTATTACCTACGACTATGATCAAAAAGATCAATATGGAAACATAATATCGGATGGAATGGGGGCATCATGGAAATAGAATCTATTTTTCCTTTAACTTATCGCTTGAGCAATCCTAATTATACAATTTACCATCGTGCTGCATTGGGTGGTTTGGCAGCAACAATTAAGGCATGGGGTAAATCGCCACCAGAAGGTATTTTACCTAAACTAGAGCAGGATTATGTCACAATTCAAAAGACTGGAGATTTAACTGATAAAAAGGCTTTACAACTTATTCTTGATGCTTCTTTTAAGCTGACTGAGGATAAATTAATTGATCTACCTGGTCAATTTATCAGAGAAGATGCTATTGATTTACGCATATCAATTCATGAGGGATTATGCTTAACCTTTCTTCAGCACAATAAAATGCGTCCTGGCGAAAAAGAACCACGCAAATGCTCTCTGAAATTGTCAGATAGTGAGGAAAGTCATCTTGTCACCTATAAGGCAATTAATAGCTTTGCTCACCAAAAAGCGCAGGGAACAGGTTTGCTAGATGACTCAAAAAAAAGTACAGGTAGTGGCACATTGCCCAAAATTGCCTCGATTCCACAGTCTATGATTCCGGGTGCTATGACAGGCCAAAAGTCTCTGCAAGCTCCTGTAGAAGAAGTTATCTTGCTTCAATTTTTGATGGTTGGCTGTGCTACTTTCCTCTTGCGTCCGCGCACTTATAAAGAGAAAGCTCAAGCCTGTATTGTTGTTCCAGATATCATCGACTTGAAAAGATTTGCTTCAATGATAGAAATTATCAATAAAAGGAGTCAAAACTTTGAGAGATTTACTAATAACTATCTTGGGCGTGTTGTTGGCGGTGCAGAAGAAGCTGCTTTATCTTTTTTGCTTGATATGACTGCTCAAGATATTGAGCGAGAGAAAAGCATTAAAGGATGTCAGGCGATCGCAATGGGAAAAGTTGCTTGGGACAAAAACCAGATCAATCGAAGTATTTGCATAAAAGTAGGAGGTGACTATGAGGAGTTAGAGGTATTTCGTGCAGCAAAACAGTATCTAGGAAAGGGAAAATTTATCAAAATGAAAGATGGCAAAAGCTTTTCTATTCCTGATACTTCTATTCCTGAACTTATTGCTGCTAACCTTGCTGCTGACCGACCTTGGTGTAGTCACTTTAAGGAATTGGTGGCAGAGAAAAAAGATTTTCGCAATTTACTTTTTAGAAAAGGAGAGCTACATAAAGTGGTACAAGTAATAAAAGATGACATTGATCGTGCGATTATCCATGCGTTTTATGATGCGTGGAAAAGAGTAAGAGGCCAACTTTGGCAACGTGCAAAAGATGAGTCAAAGAAAAAAAATATCGATTATCTACCAATCTATTACGCTTTTCTTGAGGTAAGAAGTGAGAAGATACGCAACGAAATTTTACGTTTAAAAACGCCTGATCTTCTTGCAGGATGGTTTTTACGATTTTGTGCAGACGCAACAAAAGGGAGAAATCTAATAGGTATTTCAGATAATGCCGATCAGATTCTTAAATTTATATTCAATGCACGAAATTTCAATCGGTTTCAAAATCTGCTTTTATTTGCTCTTGTAAGCTATAAATCTGATGAAACCATCACCGAAACCAATAAAAATGGAGACAACTAAAATGCCTACACATTACCTTTACGGAACAATTCTTACTAACGAAGCTGTTGCCGCTAACAATCGTGGTGACAATATTGGCAATACTACAACACTTCAGAAAGTCTTTCATCAAGATGATGTATATACAAGCGTTTCAGCAGAAGCAATTCGTTTTGCACTTCGCTATCGCTTTCAATTAGAAGCAATTGATGAAGTCAATCGTAGCTATGATTCATCAACAGGCAAGCTTGAATACCAAGATGAAAAACGGACACGATGGAATCCAGAAAGTGAGGTTTTTATCGATGATGATTTGATGGGTTTTATGGATGCTGAAGCAGCGGCGAAAGAGAAGGAAGAAGACGTGGATAAGGAAGAAGAATCTGACGAACCCAAAGCTAAGAAAACAAAGGCAAAACCAAAAGGAAAAACTACGAAGCGTCAAAGTCCTTTAGCTGTTGGTCGTGCTGTGAGTTTGCGTCCCTATCGTGGTGAAGTGTCATTTAATTGTGTATCAGGAGAAAAAAAGAAAGGGCAACTTTCTCTTTATGGTGCAGAAATGCACACTACTGAGTATCAATATTCGTTTGGCTTAAATCTTAACGATGTTGTCAAGAAAAAGCATATTGCTAGTCTAATTGAAGCAATTATTGATCCTCCACAAGTTGCGGGCAATCATAGCCGATTTGCTTATGATTTCTCTCCTGCTTCAATCGTATTACGGATAACAAATGCTCATTCTTCTAAAATTCAAAACTGTTTCGAGCATGATGAGGAAGAACGTACTTATACAATTGCCCGCCTCATCAATCGCGTTGAATCAGGAGATATTCCCACATCGGAAATAATCATCGGTGGCGATGTGACAAAAACAGAGGAAGGTAAAAAACTTAAAGAGTTGGGAGTCACTGTATTTTCTGGTGTGATTGCAGCAGCAAACGAAGCAAAAATCCGCATTGCTGCTATCGAGGGATATTCAGAAGTTGCTCCTACTCCAAGTAAAGTGGGAGGTGTCGCTTGATCGCTCTCCACATTGAAGTTCCCTATGCAAGTTTTCGTAAGTCCTACGCGCGATCATTTGCAGAAACTTATCCATTTCCACCACCTGCAACCGTCTATGGAATGCTACTGTCCTATGTTGGGGAATACTTAAGAGCTAGTCATATTGGAGTTAAATTAGCCTTTGCCTATAAACGACAGCCCAAAATTGCAACGACACTTCGGAAACTTAGCCGATATAAGTATGGTGTGGCAAGTAAACAATCAAAGGTGGGTAATGCTCCTGACTACATTGAAACCCTCTGCGATATCGACTTTATTTGTTGGGTAGATAGTAGCAAAGAAAAAAGAGAATCGGATCGATCTCTTGAACAACGTCTTATTGAAGCGATTCAATCACCTGAAAATGTTACTCGAACAGGTTTAGTGTCTCTTGGCTTAAGTGATGATACAGTAAATGATGTGTCATTGTTACAGAGTGTTAATGACGAATGGCACTGGCTAAACCCTAGCAATACGGGACAGATTGAACTACCAATTTGGGTCGATCATATTGGTTCCTATCATACAAGATGGCAACGCTATGATTTTGAGATGTTACCTTCGTTAATAGATTTGTCACCATCTGTAGATAAGTTTATCGAGATTTTCGATCCCAGATAATATTTATTAACCTCCGATGCCGTTAGGCGATTAACTTTCAAATTACACTGGAAAAAGATTCTGACTACCATTGACGATGAATACGACTCCTAATACTAAAGAAACTCGGTTCTTCCGAACTTGCACTGTAGAAAATTCCTCAAGCTCCCTCTCTGCCCAGCAATGCTCTAAAGTTGATAAATATCAATCTAATAAAAACTCAAAGCCTTAGTATATAAGCTTTTTAAGCATGAGTTGTTGATAGTTTTACATGACAGGTTTGGTAGAGCCAGAAGTTTTTCGAGTTCCTTTGGTCGATATGCCCGTAATAACCTCGATTAATCGCTATCAATGGGATATTCAGGGAGATTTTGAAATCCGTGGACAACAAGTATGGTTAAGCGAGACGGGACGACGCAAATTTATTGATATTTACGAACGGAGGAAAGCAGAAACATGGAAGCATCCGATTACCGGTTATTCCCTCACCTATCGCCGTTTATTGGAATTAGAGGTACGATTGCTAGAAAAGGAATGGTCGGGGGAGAGTGGTTTATTTGGACACCTGATTTTACGCTAGGGGTGAAGATAATGGCAGAATTAAAGCATTGGTATCTAATTTGTTACGATATTCGCTGTCCGCAACGCTGGCGTAAAGCTTACAAAATTTTAGGCGGTTACGGCGATCGCATTCAATACTCGATTTTTCGCTGTTGGTTAAGTGCGCGAATGCGAGAAAAATTGCGCTGGGAATTGGAAAAAGTCCTCACCCTAAAAGACGACTTAATTTTGATTCGTCTGTCGGAGCAGTGTGTGCGCGATCTGCCTAAGTACAACCGACCTGACACATGGCTTTTGGACGAAAAAGGGTTTCGGGTAATCTAAAAAAAACAAGCATCTCTGGCTGGGAAAAAATCCACGGGCTAAAATTTATTTGTATTGCTAATGCTGTCTCGGTTTCAGGGTTTGACAAGGAACAATTCCTGCTTGCATTTTCTAAAAATCTCACTGGATAACGGTTTTCAGATTCGGTGCTGTCACTCAAAAGCTCTGATCAGAAGATTTCTTGGCGTTTTTCTAGAGGTGCTTGTAAAATGGACTGTGAAGCTATACACCAAAGGCTTTTTCAGCCTCGCCGTGTACTAACCTTTGATGCCGTAAGGCGTTGATCACAAGCGCAATCCACCGGGAAGGTGGCAAGATTTTGGCAGTGTACTAACCTTTGATGCCGTAAGGCGTTGATCACAAGTTTTGTGGGAATTAAGTAAAGGTTTTGAAGTGTGTACTAACCTTTGATGCCGTAAGGCGTTGATCACTAATTAGAGAAAATCACCCGAACCATGATGTCAAAGCGGTGTACTAACCTTTGATGCCGTAAGGCGTTGATCACGTCAACTTCTCGATAATCCAATTTGTCGATTTTGGCGTGTACTAACCTTTGATGCCGTAAGGCGTTGATCACGTCTAGGAAAGAAGTTGCCACATTACCCAAAAATCCTGTGTACTAACCTTTGATGCCGTAAGGCGTTGATCACATCCGCGACTAGAGGGTACTAATTTTCCAAAAACACTGTGTACTAACCTTTGATGCCGTAAGGCGTTGATCACCCAACTTTGACAGACAGAATCGAAGCGATCGAGCGGTGTACTAACCTTTGATGCCGTAAGGCGTTGATCACAATACAGACGAACTGCTTAAAGCTGCTAACGATCGGTGTACTAACCTTTGATGCCGTAAGGCGTTGATCACAAAAATTTATGAACTATTATGACGGCACATCTTCAGGTGTACTAACCTTTGATGCCGTAAGGCGTTGATCACGGTATTCGAGGCTATCTTAGTCTACAAGACATAGATGTGTACTAACCTTTGATGCCGTAAGGCGTTGATCACTATAGTAACAGTAGTTTTGTCCCGACCAAAGCAGATGTGTACTAACCTTTGATGCCGTAAGGCGTTGATCACATACTCCTTTGGCACAACAGCACCACCCTTTCTAATTGTGTACTAACCTTTGATGCCGTAAGGCGTTGATCACAACTTTATGCTACATTCTCTTTTGAGCCTTTGATTGTGTACTAACCTTTGATGCCGTAAGGCGTTGATCACTAATATATTATTCTGGGAATGTCAATAGGCTATATGTGTACTAACCTTTGATGCCGTAAGGCGTTGATCACAAGATGAAATAGAAGCAGCTGCGCTTGCTTACCTTGTGTACTAACCTTTGATGCCGTAAGGCGTTGATCACATCTTGATCTGGCCTATCGGTACAAGGGCGCTCAGGCGTGTACTAACCTTTGATGCCGTAAGGCGTTGATCACGGAATCCAATTGATTACCTATCACTGCCGCAAATAGTGTACTAACCTTTGATGCCGTAAGGCGTTGATCACGAATATCAGATCGCCATAGCGCGGCGGGGCGAGGAGGCCGTGTACTAACCTTTGATGCCGTAAGGCGTTGATCACATACTGTATTATCGGAAGATCCAATCAACAACGAGTGTACTAACCTTTGATGCCGTAAGGCGTTGATCACGTGCAGCCAACGATCGAAATGGCGGAGGCAATTAGTAGTGTACTAACCTTTGATGCCGTAAGGCGTTGATCACTTATTCAATCCGTAATTTTTCCAGGGGCGGATCATAGTGTACTAACCTTTGATGCCGTAAGGCGTTGATCACCGCGGAATGAGGAATTAGACCGAACTAAGGAAATTGTGTACTAACCTTTGATGCCGTAAGGCGTTGATCACTAATCCAATCCGTAATTTTTCCAGGGGCGGATCATAGTGTACTAACCTTTGATGCCGTAAGGCGTTGATCACATAATATTGCTGGTGAGATCGAGCTAGATCCTTTGTGTACTAACCTTTGATGCCGTAAGGCGTTGATCACTATCATGCGCCTAGTGGACAACAAGGGCATTTAGTCGTGTACTAACCTTTGATGCCGTAAGGCGTTGATCACCTCACCATAAAGCGATCGGAAATAAGAGCATCTGGGTGTACTAACCTTTGATGCCGTAAGGCGTTGATCACGAGGGACTCAGCAGCGGGTCGCTTCAAGTCAACAGTGTACTAACCTTTGATGCCGTAAGGCGTTGATCACAAAGTATCATCAAAAATCACCTTCACCGCCACCCGTGTACTAACCTTTGATGCCGTAAGGCGTTGATCACCTGGAATAAGTCGGCGCACCTCCGTTTGTCCCTAGTGTGTACTAACCTTTGATGCCGTAAGGCGTTGATCACGTAAGCATTCTGTTTGGCCTTGTAGAGAAAGCCATTGTGTACTAACCTTTGATGCCGTAAGGCGTTGATCACGGCATATTTCCCGCCGTTATTATGGTATCCGTTCTTGTGTACTAACCTTTGATGCCGTAAGGCGTTGATCACTTATATTATATGTATAGGGCTAAGGTATAAAGTACGTGTACTAACCTTTGATGCCGTAAGGCGTTGATCACATCTTATTGAAAGATAATGATGCAGCCTGCATAGATGTGTACTAACCTTTGATGCCGTAAGGCGTTGATCACATTAAAATATTAGCAAAAGTATCCGTGAAAAATTGCTCGTGTACTAACCTTTGATGCCGTAAGGCGTTGATCACATTAACCGCCCTATTCCCACGCCTCCCCCTTTGATGTGTACTAACCTTTGATGCCGTAAGGCGTTGATCACGGATTAGAGCCGGCGATCGATTGTAGTCGGGCTATTTGTGTACTAACCTTTGATGCCGTAAGGCGTTGATCACCCAGAAAAAGATTTAATCGCATTAGGAGCTTTCATTGTGTACTAACCTTTGATGCCGTAAGGCGTTGATCACATTCCCTGATCCCTACCCCCACGCCCGGATAGGCGTTTGTGTACTAACCTTTGATGCCGTAAGGCGTTGATCACTAATTAGTATTAAAAGTAGTTTTGACCTCTATTCTCGTGTACTAACCTTTGATGCCGTAAGGCGTTGATCACTGATCGAGATAATCTCTCTAAATCCCCCCCCCCAGTGTGTACTAGGGACTTCCAGAGAATAAAATACCCAACAAAAAAATAGAAAAGTGTTTTTTTGAAAAAGTAATTATTTTTGTCTAGGAAAACAAAGAGTCTCCCATTACAACCTATTTTTCCGAAAAAAAAATAGCAGCATAAACTTT
>NZ_JAPZSS010000027.1:0-1302 GCF_027532015.1 Microcystis sp. LE19-131.1A
GAAATATTATGGAGATTTTTAAAATATGAATGGATTGAATTTAGCGCCTATAAAGACCGAAAGAGCCTCCTCGCTTACGTTAAAAAAGTGCTGGACAATTTTGGAGGCGAGTATGTAATTAATTTTGCCTAGGTACTTAACTACAGAACCATATTCACCGATCGCTCTGGCAAAACCGAGGGCAACTCCTGTTAAAATAGCGGGCAGTATTGTGGGAAAAATCACTCGCCAAAAGATTTGCCAAGAGGAAGCTCCGAGGGATAAAGCTGCTTCTTCTACTTCTTTTTCCATTTCCTGTAAAACCGGCTGTAGGGTGCGGACAATGAAGGGTAAAGCGATAAATAACATCGCCACAAAAACCCCTAAAATGGTAAAGGATATCTTAATACCAAAGGGGGCAAAAAATTGACCGATCCAACCGTTATCACTATAAACTGTGGCGAGGACTAAACCAGCAACAGAAGTGGGTAAAGCAAAGGGCAAATCTACACAAGCATCGACAATTTTTTTCCCAGGAAATCGATAACGCACTAATACCCAAGCGATAATAGTGCCAAAAACTCCGTCAATTAGTCCAGCGATTAAGGAAGTAAAAAAAGTGACTTGGTAGGCGGATAAAGAAATCGGTAAAGTGGCAATGCGCCAAAATTCGGCAAAACCAAGAGTTAGGGATTTAGCAAATAGTGCCGCTGCTGGTAAAACCAACAAAACCACTAGATAACTAATGGTAATTACCCAAGGAATAGAAACTTTTTTCAGGGGTTGACTGGGAGATAAAGATAATTGTGGGTTAGCCATTGTTAATTATTGCTAAGTAAGTAGTTCCAATTAAATAGAAGATAAATTTTGCCTTTGATCCCCCCTGCCCCCCTTGATACTATCCATTAGTCACATCTTTCTTAACATAAAATTTGACAAAAAGAGAAAAGTGTGCAAGATGGCTCAAGGGAGTTCTATGGCGGAACTAAGTAGCTGGTTATAATTAGGGTTTGCGGCAAAAAGTACGGGCGAAGCATTCGGATAGAAAATCTGATGAAGACGCAAGGTTTGGAAGCACGATTCTCTCAAAATCTTGCAGCTGTTTCGCGAGAAAAACCACAAAACCCTTACCTTGCCTAGATTTCACATTTATTCAGCAAGTCCTAATTAAATTAAAGATAGATTAGACCTCCTGCAAAAATAGGAACTGATTATGTACAATAAAGTAAAACACTCAGAAAAACCATGACTTACGAAAAAGTAAAAAATTTGAATCCAGAAGAGTTTAAACGCTTTTGTGGAGTATATCCTGAAACATTTAAG
>NZ_JAPZSS010000136.1:0-37982 GCF_027532015.1 Microcystis sp. LE19-131.1A
CCATCGAATAGGTAAAGGTTCTGTGCATTTGGCTAAATAGATTTGTTTGTCTTTAAATTTAAAAGCAGACTTAGTAAATTCGGCACTTCCTCCTTGATGTTTTTTCTTAAAGTTAGGATACTTAGTACGACCAGCAAAGAAATTAGTGAAAGCTGTTTGTAAATGTCTTAACCCTTGTTGTAAAGGTACACAGCTTACTTCATTGAGAAAGTCTAATTCTTCTTGCTTTTTCCAATCGGTTAGCATTGAAGAAGTTTGAGCGTAGCCTACTCTTTCTTGCTTTTCGTACCAAGCTTGTGTTCGTTCGTGGAGAGCTTTGTTGTAAACTAATCTTACACAGCCCAATGTGCGCCGCAATAGCGACTCTTGTTCGGGTGTTGGGTAAAATCGGTAAGAATAGGCTTTTTCCATGTCTCACATTTTAGCATATATTTCGTAAACGATGCTCATATTTAACAGTAAAGCCGTCGTAGAACGACGGGGTTTCAGACCCAAATTTTCGATGAGAGATGAGGGGTTACTGGATGCGGATTAGATCGAGCTTTCATGTCTTCTCGTTCTGAATTCGTTCAATTTCATCCAGTGCTTTTTTCGCCTGGAATACGGCCCAGAGATAGGCGATCTGGCTCTCCCACGCCGATCGGGGTAGGATGGCGGGGATAGGGTTCGGGTTCTCGTTCATGGTTAGATTGTGGGGGTGAGTACGGGGGTTTTGTTTTGCCAGCTTTCTGGCCATTGGATCGCGTCGGCACTGAAGGCGAGGGGAGCCTCGGGGAGGGGAGATATGAGTCGGTTGGAATTAGAAATCCACGGATAATTACGAGCGAATTGGTTAGGGAACACGGTCGCGATCGTAATTGACTATATATAGCGTTTTTCAGTCTGATGAGGTACAAAAGTTATGGGTTTTAGGCAAAAGGCTTCGGCCGTGAGCTCAGCCGAACCGCCGAACGGCAAAAGGGAAGAAAAATAGGCGTACCTCACTAGCTTAGGAAACGCTATAAATACAAAAGTCTTGGCAAGAGTTGTCAGGCTTGTCGAGCTACTTCTCTGAATTTAATACTATGGAACCTCGCAAGAAAAAACAAGATATTTTTAAAGACTAATTGAACTTAAAACAATCATTTAAGTTCAAAAAATAGCGATTTTTCGAGTATTTATACTTAGGCGATCTCCGTGTTCTAGGTCATAGAATCTCTAGTTCATTTTTCATCCGAATAAAAATAGAGTAATTAAGTATTAAAAACCCCTTGCTAATATCAATGGATATATAAGGTTTCTCACACCTGTGTGGCACAGTTTAACCTTTGCTGATTAAATTTTTCGACATCGATAATGTACCTCTTGGGAACAGGAAACGCTATAGTATAATATCTATGCTCGATCGACTATTGCCTTTAGATACCTCACACCTTAATAATTAAGCATAGAATAGCCGAGTCTCCAGACTACCGCTTAACCAAAACTTCTATTATCCCGATGAGAAACCTCTATTTTCTCTTGCCCGGTACTACTTCTCCCTTTGGTGGGGGTGGACTGTGGGCAGAAATGAAAACTGTCAATTTAGCTAGTCAAATTTGTAGCGCCCAGATTGTGACTTATCGTCAAAAAGAGTTAAATTATCTCTTTTTAGAGGATATACTCGCGAAAATAAGCTCGGATGACAGTATTTTTGTGGTTAGCTGGGGTTTTGATCTTCCTAAACTGGTGCAAAAATTGCGATCGCATAATATCATTTATCATGCCCATAGTACAGGTTACGGCTTCCGTTTACCCTCCCAAATACCAATTATAACCGTTAGCCGTAATACTATGGGTTATTGGGGAGAAAAGGCTCCTAATGCTTTAATTTACTATCTTCCTAATCAAATTGGCTCAGAATTTCTCAATTTAGGCTTAGAAAGGGATATCGATGTCCTAGTACAGGGGCGCAAATCCTCAAAGTATCTTCTCAATCGTCTAGTTCCCGCCCTCCGTCCCCACTGTCGCCTTAAGGTTTTAGATAGCTATGTGGAGGATTTAGTGGGATTATTCAATCGTAGTCGGGTTTATCTCTACGATTCGGCTGAATATTGGGCTGTAAACGGTTTAACGGAAGGTTTTGGCTTACCGCCCCTGGAAGCTTTAGCCTGTGGTTGTACGGTATTTTCTAGCGTCAATAGCGCCCTAGCCGATTATCTCGATCCCGGTTTCAATTGTCAAAAAATCGGGGCCTATTCCACTCAATACGATCGGTCACGTATTCTTAATTATGCCCGTAATTTTCCCGTTAATTCTTTACCTGCTAATTTTATCGATGATTATCATCCCGAAAAATTATTACCACGTTTTGAAACAATTTTAAGAGAAATTAATGATTTCTTTGATATTAAAAAACGCTATCCGGCTGATATAGAAGGTTTAGAACCCCTGCGACTTAAAAAATTATGGATGCAGAGTTCTCTGGCTAAACTTAAGAAAAAACTGTTTAAGTAGCAGTGATCTTTCCTTCATTATTCGCCAATTCAAAAATAAAACGCATCAATTTTAAGAGTTGACAGAGAAAGATCGATCGGCTATTCAGTTATCAGTGATCAGTGATCGTGGAAGAATTAGCCCAGAAAATCTATGATATTTTTGGAGAAAAATTCTTTGCTCGTCCCAATCAATTTCGCAAGCAGGTGTATTGGTTTGGAGAATTAGATCAATTTCTTTATATCGATGCGGATATCGTAGTTTTTGAAAAAATAATAGATAATCTAAATTTCCTCGATACCTACGATTTTCTCTGCTGTGATTACCAACACAAAAAAGGGATTACTGATGTCTTTAATCCGATTGTTTTAGAACAAGGAATCTTCACAGAAAATGATCTAAGTGGAATGTTTAACGGTGGTTTTTGGGCTAGTAAAAAGAATCTGTTCTCAGAACAGGAATTATATAGTGCTTTTCAAGAATGTGCCGCTCATCCAGAATATTTTGATTTTTCTCAAAAAACCTCCGATCAACCGATTATTAATTATACCATTCTCAAACGAGTTCCCAATCGATTTAATATTGTCCGCGCTCCGGGTTGTCAAGCGGGAAATTGGGGGGGAAGTTCTCATTTTCAACCTCAGGGGAATATTTTAATCGATCCGAGATTAAATCAGCCCTTAAAATATTTACATTGGGCAGGAATTCGCATTGAACCGGGCTGTCCCTACTGGGATATCTGGAGATATTATCGTTATCTAGATGATCCTAATCCCCCCGCAGATCCGCCAGCAAGCAAACCAAAAAATCCTTTTCAGAGATTATTAGATAAAATCAAATTATAGGTTTGATTTTTGGTGCATCTCCTATTTGTGACTTTCTCTCACATATAGGCGAGCAGCAGAAGTTATTAAAAGAGGGCGAATGCAATTCGCCCCTACAATAATATTATTTTCTGAGATAAGGTGAAAGGGAAGAAGTGTTTTTTTCAACCCTATAGCTTAATTTAACTCCAATCCTGTTGCTCCTCGCTTTGGCGAATTTGATACACTTGTCCGTGACTGTGCAGTTGTCGAGTTTTTGCCCATAAACTGGCTTCATCTAACTGCCATTTTTCTAGGATTAAATCTAAATCTCTTTGGATTTCTCTTGCCCCCGGAAAGTTTTGATAACGTATGCGTAAACGAGCGCATTCAGCTAAGTTTAAATCATTAGGTTCTGATTGCAGCAGCTGATCAACAATCGGGCGATCAATTCTTTCCTGTGGATGTTGTTGTTCTTGGTTTTTACTAGCCATAATTAATCGAACCAACCGATATCGGAATCCGTTAACTCTGTGGGGGTAGGAGTTGGGGCAATATAACGGACTAAAGTTGCCATTTCAAAGTTATAAAGACTGGGTTTCTTCGGCGCAGGTTTAGTAATTGACGACGGTTCAGGGGTGGGGGTGGGACTATTTTCTAGGGTTTTAATTTGATTATATAGTTTTTCAATCAACTGTTTTTTCTCGGTTAATTCCGTCTGGGATTGACTTAATTGACTCGATAATTTTTCAATTAACTGTTTTTTCTCAGTCAGTTCTATTTCTGTTTTACTTAATTGACTCGATAATTTTTCAATCAACTGTTTTTTCTCGGTTAGTTCCGTCTGGGATTGACTTAATTGACTCGATAATTGTGCCACCAAAGTGGTTTTTTCCGAGAGGACAGATTCTAACTGCTCGGTCTGTTGTTGTAACTGCTGTAACCTGACAGAGAGTTCCAGATGTTCTTGGACTTCTTTTTCCAGAGAAATAACCTTTTCTTGGAGAGTTTGCTGATTTTTCTCAGTTTTTTCTAATTCTGTTGTCAAGTCGTTAATTTTTGCCTGTAGGGTGGCGTTAGTTTCCTTCGGACGTTTGGGAGAAGGAGAGGTTTGGGATTCTACCTCTTTATTAGCTTCTGTACGGATGAGATCGTTTAAATTACCTTTGGTCATAAGCTGTACAAATAGGATATTACGATAGAATCGGATAGTGTCCAGAAATCTGTTGGTTTAGGCAATCGATAATTATTCGCCCGATATACAAGCTTGATTAAGCTGGGGAATTGTTCCATAGGTTTTATTTTATAGCTTGAGGTCGATCGATCCCTGTCCATTTAAGGAATGAGAACAAATACCTAAATCTCAGTTTCACCAGTAAGATTCTAAATTTTTCTGTAGTTAATGATACGGAATAGCAAATTTGTGTCAGACTAAAGGTAGAAGTCGATCGCACCTGTGGCAGGGATAAATTTATGAATATTGAAGAAAAAGCACGTCTTAATCTAACCCAAGAACGACAAGCAGAAGGAATGCTCGAAGAGAATGTCTTAACTCGTACAGAGGAGCTTTTAGGGGAAGGAGAGGCAGAAACTGCGAAAGCGCGGGTTTTATTAACTGAAAATCGTCAAGAAGACGAAAAACTCCAAGATAAAATTTTAGAACGTTCGATCGAAGCTATGCAATAGCCTTTCGGTGAAGACTGGGAATATCCACAGAAGTAGAGTTAAATGTCTGTAGAGACGTGGTTTTCCCCGTCTCTATTTCAATCCCCGATAACTAATCACTGTTACACTAATCACTGTTAAGCTCTGGACAGTGAAAAAATGCAGATCCGAAGAAAACACCCCAATCCTGCCGTTAAAGTTGAGAGTTTGAGTTATGTGGTGAAAGTGCCAGAGGCACAACCGCAAAATATTTTAGAAGAAATCGTTTGGCATAAAGAGATCGAAGTCGATAAATTGCGCGAAAGGTTGCCTTTATTGGAATTACGCAAAAAAATAGCCAATACTGCGCCACCTTGCGACTTTTTAGCCGCTTTAAAACAGGGTAAAACCCAACCCGCTTTGATTGCCGAAGTCAAAAAAGCTTCTCCTAGCAAGGGAGTCATCCGCGAAGATTTTGATCCTGTAGCGATCGCCCGTACCTATGAACAGGGAGGAGCCACTTGTTTATCGGTTTTAACCGATAGTAAGTTTTTTCAAGGTAGTTACGAAAATCTTAGCCTCGTCCGGCAAGCGGTATCTTTACCCCTATTATGCAAAGAATTTATCCTTTATCCCTATCAAATCTACTACGCTCGCTCTAAAGGAGCCGATGCTGTTCTTTTAATTGCCGCTATTTTAAGCGATCAAGACCTAGCATATTTTGTCAAAATTGTCAAGGGTTTAGGGATGACAGCTTTGGTAGAGGTGCATAGTCTGGCCGAATTCGATCGAGTGTTAGCCATTGAGGGAATCGAACTAATCGGCATTAATAACCGTAATTTAGAGACATTTACAGTTGATTTAGACAATACTCGCCAATTACTAGAAGCTAGAGGCGAAAAGGTGCGAGAAAAAGGTATTCTGATCGTCAGCGAATCGGGATTAAACACAGCAACAGATCTGGCAAAAGTGAAGCAAGCGGGAGCAAATGCAGTTCTAATCGGCGAATCTTTGGTAAAACTGCCCGATCCTGCCGTCGGTATCCAGAAATTGTTTGAAAATCGGGAATAGGAGTTAGGAAGTGGGGAGTCGGAATGATGAATTATAAATTACGAATTATGAAGTGGGGAATTGGGGAGAAAAAAGCTAACTCCTGCCTCCTGCCGACCGCCCCCTGCTTCCTGCGATATAATCAGAGTTTGCCAAATCTTAAATCAACCCCTCAGAATTGATGCGATCGAGATTTGGTTTTTTATCTTTGTTAAATATGGCCCAACGAGAGAGGACGAACCATGGAAAATAAAAATATGTTGATGATTCCCGGCCCCACACCAGTGCCGGAAGCGGTATTATTGGCTATGGCTAAAGCACCGATAGGTCATCGGACGGGTGCTTTTAGCAAGGTAATCGCCGAATTAACCGAAAATCTCAAATGGTTGCATCAAACCAGTGGCGATGTTTTAATGTTAACCGCTTCGGGAACCGGTGTCATGGAAGCGGGAATTATTAATTTTCTCAGCCCCGGCGATCGAGTTTTGGTGGGGGATAATGGTAAATTTGGGGAACGTTGGGGGAAAGTCGCGAAAGCCTACGGCTTAAATGTGGATGTAGTTAAGGCAGAATGGGGTAAACCCCTAGATCCAGAAGCATTCACCGCTAAACTGACCGAAGACAAGGAAAAAGCCATCAAAGCGGTAATTATTACCCATTCAGAAACTTCCACCGGGGTTCTCAATGACTTGGAAAGCATTAACAAAGCGGTAAAAGACCACGGGGAAGCTTTAATTATCGTCGATGCTGTCACCAGTTTAGGAGCTTATCATATTCCCATCGACGAATGGGGTTTAGATGTGGTCGGTTCTGGTTCCCAGAAAGGTTATATGATTCCTCCCGGTTTAGGTTTTGTTTCCGTAAGCAAAAAAGCGTGGAAAGCCTACGAAACCGCCAAACTGCCCCGTTTTTATCTAGATTTGGGCAAATACAAAAAAGCCACCGATGAGGATAGTTCCCCCTTTACCCCCCCAGTTAACCTGATGTACGGTTTACAAGCTTCTCTGCAAATGATGAGAAGGGAGGGATTAGCGGCAATTTTCGCCCGTCACCAACGCTTAACGAAGATGACGCGGGCGGGTATGCGCGCCCTGGATTTGCCCCTCTACGCGGCGGATTCCTGGGCTTCCACGGCGATTACTGCGGTGGCCCCCAATCTGGTGGATGCGGAAAAAATTCGTTCGACTCTCAATAAAAAGTTCGACATCGCTGTGGCTGGTGGTCAGGATCACCTCAAGGGTAAAATCTTCCGTATCGGTCATTTAGGTTTTGCCAGTGAGAGGGATATCCTCACGGTTATCGCTGCCATTGAAGCGACTTTAATCGAGTTAGGTGTCGAAAGTGTCACCCCCGGCGCCGGTGTGGCTGCGGCTGCCTCGGTGATGGTGCAGGGTTAATCTTAGGTTTGCTTTTCCCCTTCTCCCCCTATCCATTAGTCACATCTTTCTTAACATAAAATTTGACAAAGAGAGAAAAGTTTGCAGGATGGCTCAAGGGGGTTCTCTGGGGGAACTAATGTGATCAGATAGCTTCCAAGTCTCGCTGATATTATGTCATCTTCCCAGTCCCAACCAAATAGTTTTAACACCAGGTTCACCTACAGAAGCGATCGCACCCATTCCTCTAAATCTCCCGCTTTGGTAAAATCTAACAAAGCTTCTCCTAAAGCTTCCAGTTGATTAATTGAGAGAGATTAAATTTGCGATCGCCTCTTATTCCAGAAAACGGGTTTCTTTGAGAAACCCGTTTTCTATGGATCTTGAGGCAGAGGGGCTAAAGTCTCGCGGCATGGTTTCCCTTGGAAAAAGAACGCTGCCCCAGGGCAGAGCAACAAGAAAAAGGTAAATAGGGTGAATAAACGTGGTGAAGGACGACGAAATAAAGCCATAACTAAATCAATAATGCTCTTGACAAAATATCTATCCAGTGTGGATAATGGTAGTTTGTGTGAACTTTAGCTAGACTAAAATACCTTGGCTAACGTTATTGTAATCGGCGCTCAGTGGGGCGACGAAGGAAAAGGAAAAATCACGGATCTGCTGAGTCGATCGGCGGATGTGGTGGTGCGTTCTCAAGGTGGCGTAAATGCGGGTCATACCGTCGTCGTCGATGAACAAACGTTCAAACTCCATCTAATTCCCTCTGGGATTCTCTACCCGGATACGGAATGTATAATCGGCTCTGGAACAGTCATAGATCCCTCGGTGTTACTCAAAGAGATGGCGCAATTACACGCCCTCAATGTTACTACCGACAATCTCTATATCTCGCAAACGGCTCATGTCACTATGCCCTATCACCGGCTGCTCGATCAAGCATCCGAGGAAAAACGGGGGAAATATAAAATCGGCACCACGGGAAGGGGTATCGGCCCCACCTATGCCGACAAATCCGAGCGCATCGGTATTCGAGTCATCGACTTGATCAATACCGAGAATCTGCAGCAAAAACTAGAATGGACGATCAATTATAAAAACGTCATTTTAGAAAAGTTATATAACTTACCGCCTTTAGATCCGAAGACGGTGATCGAGGAATATCTAGAATATGCCGAGAAACTGCGTCCCCATGTGGTCGATAGTTCCTTAAAAATCTACGAAGCAATCCGCAAGCGTAAGAATATTCTTTTTGAAGGGGCCCAAGGCACCCTACTCGACCTCGATCACGGAACCTATCCCTACGTTACCTCCTCCAATCCGATCGCCGGGGGTGCTTGTGTGGGTTCTGGCATCGGTCCGACGGTAATCGATCGAGTGATCGGTGTGGCCAAAGCTTACACCACTAGGGTAGGTGAAGGTCCATTTCCGACGGAATTAGAGGGGGATGTCGAGCAGTTATTATGCGATCGTGGGGCGGAATTCGGGACCACCACCGGCCGCCGTCGTCGCTGCGGTTGGTTTGACGCGGTTATCGGTCGTTACGCAGTGCGAATCAATGGTTTAGACTGTCTAGCGATCACTAAATTAGATGTTCTCGATACCCTAGAGGAAATCAAAGTCTGTGTCGCCTACCAATTGGACGGCAAAACCTGTCGCCATTTACCCAGTAGTGCGGTGGAATTCGCCCGTTGTCAACCGATTTACCGAACGATGCCGGGGTGGCAACAACCCACCAGCGCTTGTCGGAGTCTGGAAGACTTGCCCAAACAGGCCCTCGATTATCTAAAATTCCTAGGGGCGATCATGGAAGTACCGATCGCTATTATCTCCCTAGGAGCTAGTCGCGACCAAACTATTATCGTTGAAGATCCCATTCACGGACCCAAACGCGCTCTTTTGGACGAAAATGGCTCGCCTTGGGATAATTACGAATTTTAAATCATTGCTAAAGAGGATTAGTCAACTATGCAAGTTAGCGTTGAATGTCAAAAAAGACCCGAAAATATTAACCCCAGGGCTCTACGTCGTCAGGGTTTGATCCCGGCGGTTCTCTATGGCCATAACGGCACGGAATCGGTTTCCCTCGTGGTGGGAGAAAAAGCGGCCTTAACCCTGCTTAAAAAGGCCTCGGTGAATAATACCCTGGTGGATGTCAATGTTCCGGAAATGCCTTGGACGGGAAAAGCTTTGATCCAAGAGGTACAATCTCATCCCTGGAAAAGAAATCTCTATCACCTCAGTTTCTTCTCGGTATCTGCCCACGGTAAGCTCGATATCGTCGTTCCGATTAAAGCCATAGGAGAAGCGATCGGAACCAAACAGGGCGGTTTAATCGAACAGTTCGTTAACGAAGTTAATGTCTCCTGTATTGCTGATAATATCCCGGAAGTGATCGAATTTGATGTTTCGGGCATCGGTGTGGGGCAATTCCTGCTCGTGGGTGATTTAAAAATGCCGGAAGGGGTGACTTTAAAAGATGATCCCCATACCACCGTTTTTGCCATTGTTGCCGCTAAAAGATAAATTCAGTGATCAGTGATCAGTCATCAGCAAATCATATTTCATTATTTACTGTTTACTGGTTACTGCTCCGCAGCTCTGGCACTCCCATCTACTGGGGGTTTATATACTTTGGACGTTCATAATCTGAGATTTATTAAACTTCTGAAATCCTAGAGTAAGCAAGGAATCCAGTTGTTTTTTATGTTTCAGATCGGCATCATTCAGGCATCCATAAATAGCTGAAGAAAAGTCAGAAAAGTTTTCATAATAGGCTGATTCAAGTCTGAATTGCATCACTGTCTGATCTACCTTCATAAGACCTCTTGTAAAAATCAAAAATTGTTGTTAGGGTTATGAGTCAGTAGTCAGGAAAATTGAGAATGAATAATAATCAATTAAATGATCTATTTACAGATTTGATGCCATTTAATCCTTATTTTTGACGTTTTTGAACCCTCAAAAATTAATTATGCAAGAGGTTTAATTAGGGGTTGCTGAATAAATCTAAAACCCTTGTTGGATAAGACTTTTAGACTTTTTTTCCCTCAAAAAGTGCCAGCTATTGGAGTGATCGGGGGTAAAATTCCAGGACTTTTTCCCTGAAAATTAGGTAACTGACCCCCTCAAAATCCGTAAAACCCCACACCCCACACCCTACCCCCACGAAAAACTTTTTCAGCAAACCCTAATTAAAATTTAACCCGGGCAGTATTTGAGGAATAAAAAGTAATGACCACAGAATTAGAAACCAAAAAAGTTACTCCTACTCGCTGTTTAGTTGGCGCGGCAATTTCGGCAGCATTGGGGACAATTCTCTATTATCTCACGGCAGCGATCGGTCATTCTTTTTACTCAAAACCAATGGTCGCTCACAGTCCGATCGCCTTGAGAATTGGCAGTGCTGTCCGAACTTTAGTTTTTGGTTTAGCTTCTCTAGGAACCTTTATTTTTGTTTTTGTCACCATTGGTTTAATTCTTTTGGCTATCCAATTACTACTTAAACGCCCTCAACAAACATAAATTATGAATTATGAATTGGGAGTAGGAGGTGGTAATTTTTTTCAGTGATCAGTTAACTGATAACTGATCACTGATTAACGGACATTTTGAGCAACAAAATCTTTGATCAGTTGTTCTAAAGCAGCCGAGGAAGCGCGGGTAATCAGAAAACATCTAAACTCCTGGCCTTGACTGAGATATTGGGAATAGGCCGCCTGTAAAA
The DNA here is from genome assembly GCF_027532015.1 of Microcystis sp. LE19-131.1A. Lineage (NCBI taxonomy): Bacteria > Bacillati > Cyanobacteriota > Cyanophyceae > Chroococcales > Microcystaceae > Microcystis > Microcystis sp. LE19-131.1A. The sequence goes on from NZ_JAPZSS010000136.1 coordinate 11,055, forward strand.
AAGGTTTATAGCTGGGGTTTTTGCGAATATACACCTCAAAAAAGGCCAAAGATAGGGAATGGGCGTAACTATCGATCAGATATGGTGCTGGCAGGGTAAGATCGGCTATGGATTCGATCGCTTCGTTAATTCCCGCATCTAGTACCGAAAAGTCAACGTGAGCTTGACCTTCAATCAGAGCTAAATATTTATTTTCGGTTTTGAGCAGGGGAAAAGAGCGCACCTGTTCAAAAATAGCGGGGGTAGCCGGATCGTAGGTTCCTGCCGCCACAAAAGTGGGAATTTCGATTTTAGCCAGTCCTTTAGCCCCAAAAATACTCCAATTAAACGGATTAACCGCAAAAATCGCTTTGATTCTCGGATCGCGAAAGTTGTATTCTTCCCGGGGTAAATCCAAAGCACGACACTGCAGCAAGAGGGAGACATTGAGAAAAGCCAATCTTCTTTGACAGTCCCGTTGTAGATTCTCGAAATCGATTGTCGCTCCACCCACAGCTAAGGCTGTATAACCGCCGAAGGAATGTCCACCAACTCCCACATTATCTAAATCTAATTGCCCCTGAAATTCCCCCGCGTTGCGTCTTTGCAATTCATCGATCACAAAAGATATGTCCAATGGACGATCAACAAATTCGTTGGTATAAAAAACCGTCCGCGATAAACCGGCGAGTAGATTCTGCACCTGTAGGGTATCGCTGCCGGGGTGTTGGGGCATAGCGACGAGATAACCGTAACTAGCCAAGTGTTCCGCTTGTCGGACAAAATCTTCAGGACGGGAAGCTAAACCGTGGGAAAAGACGATAACGGGGGTTTTCTGGGTTAATTGCCCCTTGGGTTTGACAATAATTAGATAAAGTTTCCTCTGACGACGGCTATCGGTTAAATCCAGCCGCATCTGTTCCACTTGTTGCGGTCCGGGTTGTCGGGGGTCGGTCATGGCGGTAAAATTAATTTCACCGGCCTTTTTAGCTTCTTCTAAGGATAATTGCGCCACCTTTTCCGTAAATACCGTGGTGGCTTTCAGGACGACATCGATCGCCCGGGCTAATCTTTGCACTTTTGTCACATCAATCTGCATATTAGTGGGCAGATTACGCAGCAGGCTAAGAATAGTTACCCCTTCCGGTTCAAAAGCTGATTTAACTAGGGCAGAACGCAGGGCAAATTTACCATTAATACCCCCTTGAATGGTGATCAGTTCCCCTAAAAGGTTGAGAATATCTTCCCCCATTCTGGTGTTAAAAAAGCGCGAGATCAGGACGGGATTAATTTCTTTACTTGTGGTTAAAGCTTGGCGAAATTCTCTTTGTTGTTCGGGTGTGGTATTACCTAAATATTGTCTTAGATTAGCGTCAATTCTGCCAGTCTCGACAAACTTTTCTAGGGAACTAATTTCTAGGGTACGACTAAAGGGCGCTAAGATAAAAGTGATTCTCTCGGCCGAGAGGACAGGGAAGCTAGTCAGTATTGTTCCTAAGCAACCAAGGGCGATCGAGCGGCTGATTTTGGCTAATTGCAACAAGTTTTTCGGCTCCTTTTCTTTCTGCGTTCCTATTTCCTCTGGATTATAACAGTAACTTCGCAGTTTTTAACTGTTTTCCTGCTTGACTATCAACAAAAATTATCAATTTGCCACGGTCGATAATCTTGACCTAGAATAACGGGTAACAAGTCTCGAAAATTCCAATCTTGCCGATTTCAAGCTACTCATCGCTCATGATTTCAGGGTAAAAATGCCAAAGTTGCCACTACTTTCACCCCAAATTCTTCCTCAAAAACGGGTTTTTTATAGTCTAAACTCCACAATTCTAAAGCACAATCATCTTCAGCATTATTAGGAAAAAGATGCAGATGTAGGGTTCTATATTCGGGATCGTACTTACATTCAATCTTTTTAATCGCTCCTATTTGTCGTCGATCTAAAGCCACGGCCAAGCGCAGTATAGCACTTAGATGTCTGACCATATACTGATAGTATTCCGTTAATTTCATAAAATCATCGTGTCTTTTCTTCGGCTTACTTTTACGGTGATAACGAGCGATATTAGCGATAACTTCTAACTCTATTTCTGTATAGCCCAACAGTTCACCATTGCGAATTAAATAATAGGAATGTTTATGATGGGCAGCATGACTAACATATAAACCACTATTATGTAAAATTGCCGCCGCCCATAATAGATCTTTAGCCTCCTGATTCCAAGAATGTAATTGTGCTTGGGTTTGCTCGAACAAAGACAAGGAAAATGTCGCTATTCTCTCGGCCGATTCTAAATTAACTTGATACTTTTTCGCTATTTTCAAGACACTGCGCTGACGGATTTCACTCTGATAAAGTAACCGATTATCAATTAAACCGTGGGTCAGCATCCAATCGACGATTACCCCTTCTCGCAGGGCCCTTTCACAGAGAACTAACTTATCAACATCTAACATGGTCATCGCTTCCAAAAGCACGATCGAACCAGCTAGAATTATCTCGGCCCGTTTATCGGACATCCCCAGAATTGCCAGTCTTTGGTGATAGTCCAAACTGGCGAAACGTTTAACCAATTCTCTGACATCTTTGCGGGTTAATTGATAGCCATTTAAAGGATTGGGAATTAACCCCAATTTCTCCAAAGCATGGATAGTCATCAAAGTTTCGATCGTCCCAGAAGTTCCCACTAAACGCGGCACTTCTCCCACCTGTAAATGATGTTTAATTTCCTCTACTGCCCGCTCCAACATTCCCCTGGTGTATGCCCTTAAATAGGCTAATTCTGTGGTACTAATGGGATCGGTGGTGATCAAATCTTGGGTCAAACGCACCGCGCCGATTTTGGTACTACTAAGAAAGCGAATTTCTTGGCTATCGGCTAAGATTAATTCCGTGGAACCGCCACCAATATCGATAATAATATGGGCTTGATTTTGGAAATCCATTCCCGAGACGACACCGAGATAAATCCGGCGCGCTTCCTCCTGTCCAGAGATGAGATTTACAGAAATACCGACTTCTTTCTCGATTAAAGCCAAAAATTCGTCACCGTTGGCTGCTTCCCGGGTGGCGCTGGTGGCCACGGCGATAATCTGATCCGCATGGAGACTAATAGCCAGATCGTGACAGCGTTTTAAAGCCGCGATCGCTCTTTCCATGGCCGCTAGGGTTAATTTACCAGTTTTCCTATCTCGATCGCCCAGACGGACTGTATCCTTTTCTCTGGCAATAATCGTAAAAGCGGGTAAAGACGGTTCAATTGTCACTACTACCATGTGAACCGAATTCGTACCAATATCGATCGCCGCTAGGATTTGGACATCGGAGGCTTTTGCCTGGGGCGCTAGTCCCCGATTGGGTATAACTTGATTAGAAATATTCACCATCGCTTATCAGTGATCAGTTACCAGTCGGGGGATAGGGGTTAGGGAAAAGGGCAAATAACCTTATTTGGCATCGGGATGTAACTCCGCCGCCTCTGACACCCGATCGATCGGGGTTGGTCTTATTATCCCTCTAATTGCCCGCCTCGGCGCCGCAATTTTAGCTTTGTATAGCAGTTATCTTATTCTTCAATATACAATTTTCGCTGCTCCAGGGCCAATTGCCGGAATTCCCCCTCCCCAAATTCTCCCTCCCTGGGACGGCGCTCTCGATCGCACTCGACTAAATAGATATAATCACAATCAACCCCTTCTAAATTGGTATTTTCGGCGATTTTCCAAGCTTCGATACAAGCACCCGTCAAGGTGGCTCCCTGTAAATTGGCTCTCATCACGTTACTATGGGCTAAATTTGCCCCTTCTAGATTAGCGTAGGCTAAATTTGCCTCGCTGAAATTTGCCCTAGTCAGGTTGGCATTTTTGAAGTTAAACCCGTAAAGATTCAGTCCGCGAAAATTATAGCCAATATAAGCTTTATTTTCCCCTTGACCAGTAACCAGAAGATTTCTCATCGCAACTTCGTCCAGAATTGTCTTTTCCCAGCGCGCTCGCTCGATGCCCGATACCAGATAAAATCGAGTTCTAGTTAAATCTTTTGCCCTTAAATCAGTGGCTTTTAACTGCGCTCCCGTGAAATCGGCTTCTTGCAGATTTGCGCCGCAAAAATTTGTACCTTTACTGGCTAAAAAAGCAATTGCTATCGATTTCGTGATTGTTTGTCTCGATTCTTCTAGGGACAACCAGGCCAGATAAGCGGTGAATAAAGTACCACAAACCCCAACAATCAAAGCTATAGAAAAAGTTCCATTCATCACGGCTATTCCAGCTAATGCTCCCTGAAAAGCCAAGATAATTACTGTCAATAAAGTTAAAATTAAGCTGATGAAAATTGCTAGGATAAAACTTGTTGATTGACCAGAAATCAAGGATAAAACTAAGGGTAATCCCCCAACTCGCTGACGATAAAATCTTACATAAATTAGGGATAAAATCGTGATTATCACCGCACCAATGATTTTAAATTGGCTTACATCCGTCACCAGCATTAAAGCTAGATAATAACCAGCTAATCCCCACACAAAGCCGCAGAAAGCCGCTATTAACCAAGAAATTAAAATTAATTGTAGCCGACCGCGCTTTAGTAATCCTGCCCTGGTCTCGGTAAATTTAGTTCCCTCTAAAATAGCTTCTTGAAAATTAGTACCACGCAGATCTGCTTGACTAAAATTAGCCCCCGATAAATTCTGTCCGCGAAAACACTGTCCTTTTAATTTTACTCCTTTAAAATTGCGTTTCCCTTTGGCATATAAATCCAGTACCTCACTTGCTTTCATAAGACCTCTTACAGAAATCAAAAATCGTTTTTAGGGTTAGGAGTCAGTAGCCAGTAGTCAGGAGAATTAAGAATGAATAATAATCAATTAAATGGTCTATTTAAAGATTTTGTGTTATTTAATCCTTATTATTGCCGTTTTTGAACCATCAAAAATTAATTATGCAGGAGGTTTATAGAAATTACGGATATCTGTTTTTTGCTTGATTAATTAATTTAATTCATAACACCTATTATCTTTTAAAAATTGGCTTTGGTTATTTGTTGGCTATACTAAATCCGTTGAGTATAGGCTAAATATCATCAGGATAGGCAGGGGACAAGAGAAGGAATAGATAATCAGTCTTTAATAACCGGATTTAGGATAATACAGGTATTTGGCTCCCTTATTCTTTGTGTGATAAGTTTAACTTATATAGTAGCGATCGATCTTTGTGTCCTTTGTGTCTCTGTGGTTCGCTACACTCACTGCCCCAAGACTGTATCAATTTATTGACCCGGACTTGGTGTTTCTATCGGGGACTCTGGAGAAAGGGGAGTCGATTCAACTATTGGTGGTGGGGCCGGCGGTTGGAGAATATTGCGCCAGCCTTGCATTTGGGAGCGAGCCGAACTGTAGGCGGTACTTTCCCGGGATACGGATTCAGCAAGGCGAATAGCTTCCAGATAACGGCCATTATTAGCTTGGTCCGTGGCTAAAGACAAAAGCTGATAACTCCAACGTTCCAGCAATTCAGTCCGTTGCACACCTGCGTCGGTTTGAGTGGAAATATTGGTAACTAAAGCAATCGCTCGGGTTAAACCCTCTGCGCTTCCCGTCGCCGCTAATTGATTAGCCTGTTGGAGATTTTGACGGGCCCGCAACTCTCGGCGCCAACGACGGATATTTTGGGAAGCTTCCGAGGAAAGAGTGCGACCGGGGGGAATTTGATTGGCAGTTTCGATCGCTGTGCTATAGTCTTTGAGATTGGCCAAAGCTTGAGCCTGATCTAAAATGGGTTGATCCTCCATGCGTTCAATCCGCGCTTGCCAGTCGCGAATTTCCCGTTGAGCATCTCGGTATAAGGCCCGATTCTTGCCAATAGCCCGGGCCTGAATAATAGCACTACTGAGGGAATTAATATCGCCGGGGATAGCGATTTCCCGCGCCCGTTCTAAAATCGGCCGGTCTTCAATCACTTGTATTTGACGATTCCAAGAGCCAATTTCCTGCTGTGCTTGCGACCAGAGGGGATTATTACGGGGGACCTCTCCCGCTTTCGCGATAGCGGCGCTATACTGCTCGATTGTACCTGCTTGTGCTAAATCTCTAGCCTCGGACAGTATTTTTAGATCCTGTACCTGTAATTGCCAGCGCTCCTTCATAGCTAGGGCCGTTTGATGGAGGGGTCGAGAAGCGTCAATTTGTTCTAGTCCCAGTATGCCGGCTTCTAATCCGTCCACCGTGCCAGTTTCCGCATCTAAGGCCGCTTCCGACAAGAGAGACCAATCGGTGACATCTGCTTTAATTTTGAGGTCTTTGGGGGTTTGGTTAGCCAAATCCCGGAGAGCTTGCCATTGCTTCCGCTCAATTAATCTTTCGGCGTATTCTTTTAGTTTATCCTCGGTTTTCGCGATTAATTTTTGTGCCTCCTCATAGGCATAACTGCTGGCTGGAATTTTTCTAGCTTCTTCGATGACTTTGAACCAATTGTTGAGACCGCCCCGGGCAAAGAGATTAAAGGCATTATCTAATTTACTGCTATCTTCCCGGGCGACGGTAATTTTAGCGATCGCTTCATTATACTTAACCGTTGCCCAATATTCGTTATTTAAGTTCAATAAATCCACTGCCAGACGGAAAGATTGATTCCAGTTGGAAGCGCGGAGATTTTCCTCTAGTTTGCTTAATATCTCGTTGCCTTCCGTCCAAGTTTCTTGCCACTTAGCGATTCTTTCTTCAATAATTGCCGCTACTGCCATATTATTGGGGATTTGACGAGCTTTAGCGATTGCCTGCTTTAAATTTCCCGCTTGATAGTCTTTTTCGGCCAAATTCAGTATATCTCGCGCCCATTCTTCCACCTGTTGATTGACTTGCGATCGCAAGGGATGGTCATCGGGTAAAGCTTCCACCAGGGCAATGGCTTCGAGTAAACCTGCCACGGTGCGACTATCGGCGGAAAGTTGAGCGCAGTAGAGACGCAGGGAGGCAGAAGCGATAGGCCAGAAGATTTTTGGGCAATTGGGCGACTTCTGCATATTTAATAACTGCCAAGTGGCGAGAAAGCCAACACCGCCAAAGACCACCACAAATAAAGCCGCCCAAACTTTCCAAGTGAAACGATGCTGGTATCGAGACCAAAAGAGAAAAAGAAAAGACTTAGTTTTCTCTGGCCAACGAGTCAGGGGGTCAATCGATTCTCGTTTGACTAGATTTTCGGTTAATTCTTTTCCTTTAGACATTCACAACTCCCCAGCAGATATTTTAGATAGATTTTACCCTAATGGCGCTCATTGCCCAACTTCTCAGCAAGATTCAGCCTGTAGAGACTCGACTAATTCGATTAATTGTCTCTCGTTGGCATTATACACTTCCCGACAAAACTCACAGACGGCTTCCGCTTGTTTATCTTTTTCGATGATGTCTTTTAATTCATCGACCCCGAGGAATTTTAAAGCTCCTAGGGCCCGTTCAAAAGAACAATCACAATCAAAACGCAGCAACTGCACAGCCGGAAAAATTTCTAGACCCATATCTCCGAGAAGTTCCTGAAAAATATCTTCTAGTCCTTTTCCTGCGCGTAAAAGAGGCGTAAATCCCGTTAATTTTCGCAATCTCGACTCTAAACGAGCCACTAAGACCTCATCCCGGGCTGCTTCTTTAGAGAGAACTTGTAATAAAATTCCCCCGGCTGCCGTTACTCCTGTGGTTGTACCGACAAAAACCCCCACTTGCAAAGCGGAGGGAATTTGTTCCGATTGGTCTAGATAGTAGGCGATATCTTCCCCCACTTCCCCAGAAACTATCTCGACGATGCTTTCTTGAAGTTCATTTCTCCCCTCGCCTTTTTCTTCGCGTAAGACTCGCACATAACCCTTGTTACCCACCGCGCGACCCACATCTAATTTACCCTTAGCATTGGGGAGTAATTCCACCTGGGGATAGTCCACATAACCGCGCACCGTGCCATCGAGTCCAGCATCAACCAAAACACCGCCCAGGGGACCATCGCCTTTAATGCGAATATTGATCCTAGAACCGGGTTTTTTTAAACTGGAAGCCAAGAGTAAAGCCGATGCCATCGTGCGACCGAGAGCAGCGCTGGCTACGTTAGATAATTGATGTCTTTGGCGAGCTTCTTCGGTTAAACGGGTGGTAATCACTCCTACTACTCTAATTCCCCCATCGGCGGCCGTGGCGCGGATTAATTTATCTGCCATACTACTTACTGTTATCCTTGGAAAACGCTGTCCCGATTTTTAGTTATTCTTTAACTAACTTAACAAAAATTATCAGACAATCATATGTTCGGCAATTTTCAACAAAGTCAGCTGCGTATCGAAATCTCGGCCAGTGAACAGGCTATCGGGGATAGTTTGCTCAAAACTGCTCATCTCCGTCAATGGCTGTGGCCGCAAATGCTCTCACCCAATCTACCCGATAAATTAGAGGAAGGTTTGACTTTTACCTCTTGGTTAGGTTTAATCCCCGTACAACATCAGGTTTTATTGGCCAATGACCAGTGTTTACGCTTGCTTTTGAGTCAAGGTATCGATGGCTATCACGAATGGTATTGGGGCGATGGTTGGTTACAATCGCGGTTAGAAGGCATTTCCCTCCTTCCCCTCAATCTCGGTCAAACTCTCAGTTTATTGAAATTACGACTATTTCTGAGCAATCAAAAGTAATGAGTAATCAGTAAACAGTGAACAGCAATCAGTGAACAGTAATCAGTAAACTAAAAACTCACACCTGATAACTCACATTTGGTAACGGATAACTGATAACTCACACCTGATAACTGATAACTGATAACTGATAACTGATAACTGATTAGGGTTCAGTTCGTTCCATCGAGACGGATTTGACAATTACTGGCATCGAGGTTACTTAGAGAAGTTCCAGTATAAGTGCCTTGTTTAACTATTCCTAGCATAGAAGCGATAACTAGACATTTTTTTTCTTGGTTGGGATAGGGATCGGCGGTGGCATCGGCGGCGGGATATAATACGATTATCGCTTGGTTTGCCCGCGGAACAAAGGTTAACCCCGGCACATGACCCCGAAAGGAAAACTGTACCCCCGGACTCTCGCCTAGGAAGGGAAAATTCGTCACCATAAATATTCCCTGTGGCAGATTTAGGGAACCCGCATTAGCATTAGCCGCTACTAAACAACCAGGGTCAGGATTGGAGTCCTTATCTAAAGCAGTTATTCTCGAGTAAACCGTGGGATTATTGCTAGTCCCGTTGGTAAAATTAATCCTGCAAATTCTCCCTAGACGGATGGCTTGTCTTTGGGCATCCTCTAGAGCTAATTGTATAGCATCGGTGGCTTGTTGGACTTCATTTCTATTCAACCAAGCTGATAAATTAGGTCCAGTTAAGGCGGCAAGAATTCCCGTAATTGCCAAAGCTACCAAAATTTCTAACAGGGTAAAACCCTGATTTTTATGGACATTCAAACGACGCATTGGGAATCACCTCGACAGAACTTTTAGCAATAACATTTTCTTGGTTGGGGTAATCGTCAGCAGTTTGATCATCAGCTAATCTCACTTCATACTCTATACGGAGACGATGGGGATTAGTCGAAGTAATATTAAAAGTCTGATAGAGAGAATAGTTTTTACGGACAAATGATCTTGTCCCTACTAATTGTTCCTGCAGTGGATTGGTGGGGGGGAGAGTAGCCGTTAGTTCTCTTCTTAAAGCTGTGGCATAACCCTGACTGATATTTGTACATACATCTGGGGTGATGTAGGGGTTGGGAGGACTGGAGTTCACATCTAAAGTCGAAGCTAAAAATTTGACATCCTCAAAATCTTCTTGAATCCAAAAGTTAGCTTGAGCCTGTCTTTCTGACCGAACTTTATATAAGGCAGTGAACGCCATTAACTGTAAGGTTCCTGTTAAGAAAGCGGTAATAGTAAAAATGGCAATCATCACTTCTAACATCGAGAAACCCGACTCGGATGATGACAGTTTTGACTGTATTCCCTTTCCTTTTAATTTCACTTTTCAAACCCCCGTTTTTCCTGAAAACTACTGACTTTTTTATATCTCAACTACAGATTACGCAAATGATCGGATATTTCTAACTTTAGTCAGGGAATTAATTCCCCAAAAACCCTATTTTTCAATTGAGTCAGATTGTCTAAGTAGCTGATTATAATTAAATTAAAGATAGATTCTGGGTTCGACCTCCCCTTAATCCCCCCTTGATAAGGGGAGTGCTGATCCCCCCTTAATCCCCCCTTGGATAAGGGGGTGCTGATCCCCCCTTAATCCCCCCTTGATAAGGGGGTGCTGATCCCCCCTTAATCCCCCCTTGATAAGGGGGTGCTGATCCCCCCCTTAATCCCCCCTTGATAAGGGGGTGCTGATCCCCCCTTAATCCCCCCTTGATAAGGGGGTGCTGATCCCCCCTTAATCCCCCCTTGATAAGGGGGGCATCCGCAAGTTTTTAAGATCTACCTACTTAAACTCTCATTCAGTTAGCATTGTACACTAATCTAGTCTGTGTCTGTGGTTACAATCGGCGATCGAGATCGCACTTAACCAGTAATTTAGATACACTAACAGCTTATCCGCCTAAAATAGCAATGCCTACGCCGATTAATAGAATTAATCCGCCATAAATGACTTCTTGGGCTGGTATTTCACCAAAAATGAACACTCCTAACAGACTAGCGGCGATTGGCTCTAATAAAATTACCATGGTTACTATTGTCGGTGCTACCCATCGCAAAGCCCAGTTAAAGCTAGTATGACCGATTAATTGCGGAAAAATCGCCATCATTAACACATAAACATACACGGATAGGGGATAGCTTTCGTAATCTTGACCAAATAAAAAAATAGAAGGTAATAAGGCTAATCCTGCGGTAGTGTAGGCTACAGTTATATAATTCTTAATATTTAAGCCCTTTCTTTGTGCTTCCCGTCCGAGGAGAATATAACCACTGACGAGAATTGCCCCAATTAAAGCCAAGCTATTGCCCAATAAAGGGTTAGGATAAGAACTACTCACATCTCGATCGGCTAAAACAATCAATAATCCCCCCGTTAAAGCCACAAAAATGCCGATAAAGGTTAATTTAGTCGGTTTTTCTCGAAACCACCACCAACCCAACAGGGAAACCCAGAGGGGATTAGTAGTGACTAAAGTGGTGGAAGCGGCGATCGAGGTGTAGGATAGAGAAGTAATCCAAGTAGCAAAATGGAGAGCTAAACAAAATCCTGCCCCCACTGCGTAATAATAGGCTTGAACAGGGACTTTTTGGCGTGATAAGGTCAACCAGTTCGGAATTAGGACAACAGAAGCCAATATCAGACGAGAAGTCGCTAGAAATAAACTAAATGCGATCGTAGCATTACCTACTGCTTCGATCGCTAACCGGATAAAAATTGCCGATGCAGAAACCGACACCACACCGATAGTTAAGATAAAAATAATTTTGGCGTTAGAAGGAGGCAAAATAGGCTAGGTTAGGCGCAAAGATAAATGATGTTATTCAACAGTTATTTTAACCGTAGGCAGTAACCGGTCGTCGGGAGATAGGAGTCAGGAGATAGGAGATTATTTTATTTATTCTCCCCACACCCCACTTCCCCACATCCCCACACCCCACACCCCACACCCCATCACCCATTTACTTGATCTATGGAACTACCAGAATTAAATATAGAGATAATTTGGGCGATTATTAACGATGAAATTGACGACGAAACCGTTAATAAATTGGTTTGGCAAAGTTTAGGTTATCGCTACGATGAAAGTCAAGGAAAATGGGATAATAGTCAAGTAGAGGAAGATTGGCGACGGGAATATCCCGAACCCCCGGATTTTATTGCCAATCGTCCCCCAACAGTAAAATTAACTCGATCGATCTTGCCAGAAAATAAACAATTATTAAAAGATAAATTGGGGTTTACCGGTTATAAAATTGGCGAATTCAATCCCCGCATGACTCGCCGTGCCACCGCCGCTAATTGGTTGTGCTTTTATGGGTTAAAATAGATCAGGAAAGTTATTTTATCAAGCTTCTAGCATGGTTACTATCCCTGTCAAGTCCTCCTCTCATCCCCTAGCATCCTATATTGAGCGTCTCACTGCTGGGGAAGCATTGTTAAAAGATACTCCCCAGAATTTGATCGAGGTAGTGGGTATCCTGAAAAGTTACGGAGTGGTGTTAGATGCTTATTCCAAAAATTTAATTTATATTGCGGAAAATCAGTTTTTGGTTTTTTTCCCTTTCTTTAAATATTTTAATGGTCAAGTATCTTGGCAGAAATTACTACAACACTGGTGGCATAATCGCATTAATTTTGAGTATGCTGAATACTGTATGAAAGCCATGTTTTGGCATGGTGGGGGTGGTTTAGATACTTATGTAGATAGTGCCGCTTTTCGGGAAGTGACAGCCAAAGTTATTCAAGCCAAATTTAGGAATAATCCCCTAGTTCTAATTTTAAATAAAGTCTTTCCTGAATTTTTGCCAGAACAAATGCGGATGATGGCCTACTATAGCGGTTTAGGTCAATTTTGGCGAATTATGGCCGATACTTTTTTAAGTTTATCCGATCTCTACGATGTCGGAAAAATTACCAATATTCCCGAAGTGGTGGCACACATTAAGAAAAATTTAGTCGATAATGCTAGTCAAGCAATTGTCTATCAGGTAAAAATCAAAGGACAAACCTATGATCTGATCCCCAAATCGGCAGGATTAACCTTTCTTGCAGATACGGCAATCCCCTACGTTGAGGCGGTTTTCTTTCGCGGAACACCTTTTCCCGGTACAATTTCCTATAATGCCCAAGCCTATCAAATTCCCTACGATCAAGGAATGTTTGCCTATGGTGCTTTGTATGCGGATCCTTTACCCATCGGAGGTGCAGGGATTCCTCCCACACTATTAATGCAGGATATGCGTCACTTTTTGCCAGATTATCTGCACGACATTTATAAAAAGAGTTTTCGTCAAGAGGAAGATTTATTAGTCCAGATCTGCGAAACTTTTCAAAAGTCGATGTTTTGTGTGACAACGGCAGCCATTCAAGGATTAGCACCTTACCCTTTAACTACCACAGATTTAAAAGAACAAAAAGCCAATCGCATCTATCTAGAAGCATGGATGAATCGCTTTGTCAAGTCAAGATTAGAAGCGGTAAATCAATAATTATTTTGCCGATAAATCGGTAATTTTTGCAGTCAACAAACCTCCCTTACATTTATGTCAGATATTAACGTCCAACTTCAGGATATTTTAGCTCAATTGCAATCTTTAACCGAACGGGTTGCCCTCATCGAAGCGCGGCAGATGTTAGTACCAGACATCGAGCGCTATGGTAAATTACAGCAATTACTAGCTGAGGGGAACTTTAGGGAGGCAGACGCAGAAACTCTCCGAGTTATCCTCGAAACTGCCGGCAGAACCCGCGATACTTTAACCCCAGAGGATATGATGCGGTTTCCCGTTAATGTGATTCGGGTACTCGATCGCCTTTGGAAAAATTATAGCGGCGATCATTTCGGTTTTAGCAATCAGGTGAAGTTATATTTTGCCGCCGGCGGTAGTATTAACACCCTGCGTACCCAAGACGCAGAAACGATTAAAAAATTTGGGGAATTGGTGGGATGGCGCGACAAAGAGCAGTGGCGTATCGATGATTATGATCACTGGGATTTTAGTCTAGCAGCTCCAGAAGGCTGTTTTCCCGCTCTCTGGTGGAAGTCTCCCTACGGGTTAAAAATGGTGACTTTTTGTTTTACTCGCCTGATAGAGTGCGATTTATAGGCAATGAAAGGAATTATCGGCTATTTTCGGGCTTTATTGTCCCCCCAATTTGCCCCCACTGGGATAAAAGTGGCTGTAGTAGTGGGGACAATTTTATTGACAATTAACCACGGTTATGCTATAATAAGCGGTCGTATGACAAGCGATCGCTGGCTGGCGGCATTACTGACTTATCTAGTTCCCTATCTGGTCAATGTTCATGGGCAGTATAGCAGTTATCTCATGAAACCTTAAATTTAGAATTGCTGGGGTGCATCTCATATTTGGGACTTTCTCTCACCTATTGGTGAGCAGTAGAAGTTATTAAAAGAGGGCGAATGCAATTCGCCCCTACAATAATATTAGGGACTTGCGTGGGAATAATATCCCAGCCAGAAAATCGCTCTGTAGAAGAATCAGACCAGCCCTAAATGGCCCATTATCAAAGTGCAAGTCTCTCATTAGAGATTTTCATCGATCACTGAGCCTAAAAATAGACATTTGGGTGCCGGTTTCTTGCGCCCCTACAGTAACGGATTTTGTCCACAATGTAGGGGCGAACTGCGTTCGCCCAAAAGGTACATTATCAAAGCGCAAGTCCCTTATTTACCCATCTGATTCTTCTTCCGTTTTCGAGTCTTTTAAACTATAAAATAGCAGCAGTATCTACTCTAGGGTAAGATTAACTCCCTTAGCTAGGATTTGATAGCTGCGATCGCTCTCTTTTCAGTAAGGCACTCGCGAGAAAAATGCCCAGTATTGCCAATACAGCCATAGCATAAAAAGCATAAGTGTAAGTACCGAACCAATCGCGAATTCTACCGGTTACTAAAGTTCCGATCAAAGCACCAACACCGTAGGCAGTAAAAACAATACCGTAATTTTGGGCGTAGTGGTCAGGATTAAAGAAGTGGAGAGTGGTAGCGGGAGCTAGGGCCAACCATCCCCCTAAACAGAACCAAAATAGACAAAAAGCCACTAGATAGCTAGTAACCGCCCCTTTTTCAGCCTTGACCATCAACAGACAACCGATCAAAATGAGTGTATAGGCCCCGATCGCTAAATAATGGGGTTTCCAGCGATCGCTTAACCAACCGAACAAAGGACGACTAATACCATTAAACAAGGCAAATAGCGCAACACTACTAGCGGCTAACCCCGGCTCGATCTGGATAATTTCCTCAGCGACGGGACTAGAAATACCGATAGCACTCAAGCCAATTAAAGCACCAATGGCATAGCAAAGCCATAAGCCATAAAATGAGCGACTTTTCAGCATATTCACTGGATAATTAGCCTGAAAGTCGGATTTTCGATTAGCTAAATTGGCGGGAGGTTGCCAGTCTTGAGGGGGTAACTTCATTGTGATCGCAATAATTACAATAATTATTGTAAAGATAATCCCCAAAAATCTTAAACTTGGTCTAACGCTATATTCATTGATTAATCGATTGGCTAAAGGTGCGGTAATCAGGGGAGAAAGGCCAAATCCGATGATAGTTAAACCCACCGCTAAACCTTTTTTGTCGGGAAACCAGCGTGCCACCACTGCCATGGGAACACCGTAAGCGATGCCGACTCCTGTGCCGGCAATGACTCCGTAGGTCAGAATAATTGTCTGGATCTGAGCGGCAAAACTAGCGAGAATATAGCCTAAACCGACGATAATTCCGCCGATAGCGGTCATCCTGCGAGTACCTACCCGGGGGATAAAAAAACCAGCGATTGGCATAGAAGCGGCATAAAACACTAGGGCCACAGTGTAGGGTAGTAAGCTTTCCGTGGCGCTGAGATTTAACTCTGTTTCTAGGGGTTTTCTAAAGATACTCCAAGAGTACACCGTCCCTAAACAGAGTAAAACGCCCATTCCTAGAGGTATTAATAACCATCTACCTTTGGCTGCGGGTAATCCCAAAACTGTCAACTCGGAATCATAATTACTGGTAGTCATAGATTGCCGTGACTCTTTCTAGACTTGCTGGCCAGTATTCTAGATGAGGTCATGGCTAATAGGGCCAATTTTCCAGAAAATTTTCCGATTAAAATGGGGGGTGAAATAATTCACCCCCTTAAAAGTCTCTCCCCATCTATAGCTGAGGGACTTCTGACGAACTTTAACTAAACTGCTGCGAAGTAAACCTTCGACTTCACAGGATCGGGAACCATGGTAGCATCGCCTTCTTGCCAACCGGCGGGACAAACTTCATCCGGATGGGATTGGACGTATTGAATCGCTTTCAGAGTGCGGAGGGTTTCATCGACACTGCGACCAAAGGAAAGATTATTAATAGTAGCGTGTTGGATAACACCTTCTTTATCGATGATAAAGAGACCACGCAGGGATACCCCCGCATCAGGATCAAGAACATTGTAAGCGGTGCTGATTTCTTTTTTCAGATCCGACACCAAAGGATAGGCCACATCCCCCACACCGCCGGATTTTCTCTCGGTTTGAATCCATGCGAGGTGAGCAAATTCGCTATCGACGGACACCCCTAAAATCTCGGTGTTGATACTGCTAAATTCGCTAACTCGATCGCTGAAAGCGGTAATTTCCGTGGGGCAAACAAAGGTAAAATCGAGGGGATAGAAGAATAAAACGACGTATTTACCCCGATAATCCGATAATTTGATGGTTTTGAACTCTTGATCGAAAACGGCGGTCGCGGTGAAATCCGGCGCCGCTTGTCCGACTCTTAAGCAACCTTCGGCGGTCATACTCTTAATCTCCTTAATCTAGTTTCTGGGAAAATGCAACTATTTTTACATTCCTTAACAACTATATCATAGTCATAACGATTTTGAGTAGTCAGCAATCAGTGATCAGTTATCAGTTATCAGTTATCAGTGGCTAGTGGGGAGATAGGGAGATAGGGAGATAGGGAGATGGGGTGGTCACTGCGTGTGCGTTGCGGGGGGTGATGGGGGTTAGGTGTTAGAGAGGTTTGATCGGGGGAGAGCAAAAGAATTTAATAGACTGCATAATTTTCACTTTCGCAGCCACAATAATAATTTAAGGACAGCGAAAGAGATCGTCACCCGGGGAAGTCAGCCCATTGTACAACTTAGTACATCTTTCTTGCCTCAACGCTCCGACCTGCTGCTGTCTGCTTTTACTTATAGTTGCAAAGGCTATGTCAACGTCATCAAGCACCGGTAAATATCTATCCCCATCCCAACGTCAGCAACTTCTCGAAATCTTAACAGAACCAAATATCCCCGATATCGATCGCAAACGGATTCAAATCATTCTTTTCGCTGACGAGGGCAAATCCCCGGGCGAGATCCGTAAGCTTCTCGATTGTACTGCCGCCACCGCTAGTAAATGGATACTGATCGCCGAGAGTGGCAAGATCGATCACTGGCAGAAATACCGCCGCGGTCGCCCTTCCAAAGTTGATCAATTTTACCTCGATCGCCTGAGAGAACTGATTAGTAAATCCCCCCGGGATTTCGGCTATTCCTTTAACCGATGGTCGGGAGTTTGGTTAGCGCAGCATCTAGAGAAAGAATTCGGGGTCGCGCTCACCCCCACCCACGTCAATCGCCTCCGCAAACAGCTACAGCCGATCCGCATCATCGATCTTTCTCCTTCAGCCAAAGCTTAAAACAACTATGCTCGATACTCACAGCCTCGTCAATCCCTGGCCAGAATTCCTGTCCGAAACCCAGTGGCGGAGTCTCCAGAAAACGGCGATCACCCTCTCTCCCGAAGCGGGTACTTTGTCCCTACAGCCCGGATTATATCTAGTCGTTCGCGGCAAAGTTCGCATAGCGAACTCGCAGCAAAAAGAGATGATCGCGCTCAAAACCGACGAATTTTTTGGAGAATTCACCCTCTTTCCCCGATCGGGTTTTCTGCCCTACTCGGTTCGAGTCTCGGTGAAGGCGGAACTACTTCTTATCCCCGAGTCCGCCCTGAGGCCGATCCTGAAAAAACACCCCGCCCTGAAAAAAACATTACTGCAACGGGCGCGGGAAATTGAGCAACTTCTTGGGACGAAGACAGAAGAAACGGACAAAAAAAGCGATCGAGCCTATTTTCCCTCTCCGGCGCAGCGGTTAGGTCACTGGATCGGGCAATCCCTCCGCCGTTATCCCTTCTTCGAGCAACAGTCCGCCTCCGATTGCGGGGCGGCCGGTTTAGTCATGATCGCCCGTTATTGGGGCAAAAGAATCAGCGTCAACCGTTTGCGGGAAATGGCCAACGTCAACCGCGACGGGGCATCCCTGTCGGGACTGATCACCGCGGCGGAAAATATCGGCCTCTCCACCCGTCCGGTAAAAGCGACTCTAGAGGGATTAGGGAAACAGCCCCTACCGGCGATCGCTCACTGGGAAGGCAAACACTTCGTTGTTATCTGGAAAATTACCCCCAAACAGGTGATTATTGGCGATCCAGCGATCGGGCAATTAACCCTAAGTCGTGCCGAATTCGCCAGTAAATGGACGGGATTCACCCTGCTGCTCCAACCGAACCAGAAATTCCAGGACACGAAAGAGGATAAAACCTCTCTCTGGCAGTTTTATCGCTTACTGGAACCCCATTGGTTCGTGCTGCTGGAAATTTTCGTCGCCTCGCTTTTTATCCAGATATTCGGCTTAATTACGCCGATTTTCACCCAGTTAATCCTCGATCGAGTAATCGTCCAGGGGTCCTTAACTACCCTTTGGGCGATGGGGATCGGTGCGCTAATTTTCGGGGTTTTTCGGGTAGCAATTACCGGTTTACGCGCCTATCTCCTCGATCACACCGCTAATCGTATCGATACGGCATTAATCACCGGTTTTATCCGCCATACCCTCAGCCTTCCCCTCGGTTATTTCGAGTCCCGCTATGTGGGCGATATTATTTCCCGCATCGGGGAAAATCGCAAGATTCAGCGTTTTCTCTCTGGGGAAGCTCTCTCGATTTTACTTGACTTATTAACGGTTTTCGTGTATGTGGCGGTGATGTTCCGCTATAGCTGGCAATTAGCCCTCATCAGTTTGGCGATCGTGCCACCGTTCTTTTTCCTTGCGTTAATTTCTACCCCTTTTCTCCAGCGAATATCCCGGGATATTTTTCAGGCGATCGCTAAAGAAAGCAGTTACCTGATCGAGATTTTAACCGGTATTCGTACCGTCAAATCTACCGCCACAGAGCGCTCAACCCGTTGGCACTGGGAAGACCTTTTCTCGGTGGAGGTCAAGAAAAATTTCTCCGGGCAGATCATCGGCAATAATCTCCAGATATTCAGTAATCTGATCGAATCTTTAGCGACGACGGGGTTACTCTGTTTCGGTGCCTATCTAGTGATTCAAAATCAATTATCGATCGGACAATTGATCGCCTTTAATATGCTTTTTGCCCAGATCATCGCGCCTTTTCAACGCTTAACCGTTCTCTGGACGCAATTTCAAGAAGTCAATATCGCCGTCGAGCGCATTAACGATGTACTAGACGCAAAGCCGGAGGAGAATTTAGAGGAACTTTCCCGTCAGTTTCTCCCAGAATTACAGGGACATATTCGCTTTGAAAATGTCACCTTTCGCTACCACACCGACAGCGATCAGAATGTTTTAGAAAACCTCAGTTTTGAAATTTTACCCGGTCAAACCGTTGCCATCGTCGGTCGGAGCGGTTCGGGAAAAACCACGATCTCGAAATTACTGATCGGCCTCTATCCCCCCACCGATGGGAAGATATCGATCGACGGTTACGATCTGAGTACGATCGCCCTCAGTTCCCTCCGGCAACAGGTGGGAGTCGTCGATCAGGATACCTTTCTCTTCGGTTCCACGATTCGGGAAAATATCAGTTTAGGTCATCCCGATCACCCCCTAGAAAATGTGGTGGTCGCGGCGAAATTAGCGGGAATTCATGACTTTATTCAATCACTGCCGATGGGGTACGAAACCCAGATCGGCGAGGGTGGAGGGCTACTTTCTGGGGGACAGAGACAACGGATCGCCATCGCTCGATCGTTGATGGGAGAGCCGCGGTTATTAATCCTCGATGAAGCCACTTCCCACCTCGATACCGAATCGGAACGGATTATTCAAACAAATCTCCAGAAAATTCGGCAGAATCGCACCATGGTGATTATCGCCCATCGCCTCTCTACGGTGCGGAACGCAGATTGTATTCTCGTTCTCGATCGAGGGGTATTAGTCGATAGTGGAACCCACGAAGAATTAATGGCCAGACCTGGAATTTACCGTAATTTGAATTCTAATCAATTGAGTGAATAACTATGACAACCAATCTAGACAGAGAGCGCGATAACTGGTCTTTCCATACCAAAGAATTGATCGATACTTTACCCCTACCCTGGACGCGTGGTTTACTCTATTTTCTGATTATTTTCGTCTCGATCATTCTCCCCTGGGCGATATTCTCAAAAGTCGATGAAACCGGTGTCGGACCAGGAAAACTGGAACCCCAAGGAGAAACAGTCAAAATCGATGCTATCGCGACGGGAAAAGTGGAAAAAATCTATGTCCGTGAAGGCCAAGAGGTGAAAGCAGGACAACCGATTTTAACCCTAGATTCCTCATTAATCGGCAAGGAAATACAACAAATTGAGGAGAAAATAGAAGGACAAAAAAGCCGTCTTTCCCAACAGAAACTTGTCAAAAGTCAGTTAGAGATTTCTTTAACCACCCAAAGCCAACAAAATCGCGCGGCAGCAGCGGAAAAAGAAGCCTCGATCGAACAAGCGCGGGAGAATGTGGACGCATTAATCAAGAAGGCCAAAATATCCCTAGAAGAACAACAAGCGCGAGTCAATCAAGCGAAAACCGCCCTCGCACAAAGTCAGACCGATTATCCGATTCTCAAAAGTCGTTATGAAACGGCTTTAAAAGAAGTCGATCGCTACCGAAAAGCGTGGGAGGATGGCGCGATATCGGAGGTGCAATTCATCGAGCGCGAGGACAATGCCAAGGAGCGCCAACAACTCTACGAGCGGGGAAAAGCGGAGGTAAAAGAAAATCAACATAAACTAGCGGAATTAAAAAGTGCCTACCGTCAGACGAGTCAACAAACGAGCGCCGATATCGCCCAAGCGCGTCTGCAATTACAGGAGCGGCAGCGGGGTTATCAAAGTCTCCGCCATTCCAACGAGTTGGCACTCTTAAGGATACAGGAGCAGATTAACAATCTAGACACGGAGATCGCAACACTGGCATCGGAAATCGCCCAAAGCGAGAGCCAACGGCAAGCGCTCCAAATCCAACTAAGTCAGAGGGTTTTAAAGGCGAATACCGACGGCACAATCTTTTCATTACCGATTAAACGCGCGGGTGCGGTGGTGCAGTCGGGAACGCGGGTTGCGGAGATAGCACCGAAAGGCTCCCGGTTTATTCTCAAGGCAGAAATGCCCACGGATCAAAGTCAATTTCTCCGCGCCGGTATGCCGATAAAAGTCAAGTTCGATGCCTATCCTTTTCAGGATTACGGCATTATCGGCGGCAAGATCACCAAGAAATCACCGACGGCGATCGAGAAGGAAACGCCCAACGGAAAAATTAACGTTTTCGAGCTAGAAATTCAACTCGATCGCTCCTGTATTCAAAAGGGAAATCAATGTATTCCCCTCAATCCGGGAGATACGGCTACCGCAGAAGCGATCGTCCGTCAGCGTCGGGTGATCGATTACATCCTCGATCCCTTTAAGGATCTACAAAAAGATGGGTTAAAACTGTAGTTTTTTTCAGGAGTCATTATGTCCCATAGTATCACCATCAGCAATCAAGACCTTATCCAACAGCTTAAGCTATCGGGGAAAGTTCCCGAAATAGTCGAGGGAATTATCGGTCGGAAAATCATCACCGAAACCGCCACGGCAGCGGGGATTAAAAACACGACTGACGAGTTACAACAGGCGGCCGATCAATTCCGTCTCGCCAATGAATTACATAACGCCAAAGATACATGGAATTGGTTGGAAAAACAGGGCTTATCCCTAGATGATTTCGAGGAGATCGTTCAATTCAATTTACTATCGGGTAAATTAGCCGAACATCTTTTCGCAGACAAAATTGAATCCTATTTTGTGGAACACCAGCTAGATTATACTGGCGCGGTGATCTATGAGGTAGTGTTAGCAGATCAGGCGATGGCGGAGGAGTTGTATGAATCAATTCAGGAGGAGGAAATCAGCTTTCAGGAAGTAGCGCATCGCTATATCGAGGATGTGGAATTACGACGCAAGGGGGGTTATCGCGGTACTGTTTACCGTAAGGATTTACGACCGAATCTTTCGTCCGCAATTTTCGCATCGGATTCTTCTCGATTGTTGAAACCGCTGCAAGGCGATCGGGGTTTTCACCTGATT
Organism: Microcystis sp. LE19-131.1A; assembly: GCF_027532015.1. Classification (NCBI taxonomy): domain Bacteria; kingdom Bacillati; phylum Cyanobacteriota; class Cyanophyceae; order Chroococcales; family Microcystaceae; genus Microcystis; species Microcystis sp. LE19-131.1A. Next base: position 33,116 of record NZ_JAPZSS010000136.1, read on the forward strand.
TTTGTCGAGGAAATCCTTAAACCAAAATTAACCGAGGAGTTGGCTCTGAAAATCGGTGTTGATTTGTTTAACGGTTGGGTAAAGGAGAAGATTCAGGAAATAAAATACGAGTTAAGTAATTAATTGTGGACGGGGTGGGTAATACTCACCCCGCAAACGTAGCAAGTGAAGATAAGAACTATGGAATGTGTGATCTGTAAATATGGTACGACTCGATCGGGTTTTGTTACCGTTACTTTAGAGAGAGATAATTGTATCGTGATTTTAAAACAAGTCCCTGCGGATATCTGTCAGAATTGCGGGGAGTATTATCTAAGCGAGTCGGTCACTGCGGAAGTTTTACAGAAGGCTGATCGCCTATTTTGTAGGTTGGGTTGAAGCATGAAACCCAACATCATCCCCCTATTATTCTTCATGTTTTGTGTTGGGTTGCACTTCGTTTAACCCAACCTACGGATTATTTTACTATAAAATTAATACAATATGGATTAATAAAATACCAATAATCCGATTATTCTTGAGTGAGCTTATTCAGCATAAAAACCAACAAAGCGATTTTTAATACATACACTTTTAAAAATTCCTGAATCTATTCATTAACAGAATTCCCAGTTAATAAAAAAAATAAATAGTGCTTGCTGAATAATGATAAAACCCTTTTAAAATAAGGCTTTTGACCTGTTAAAGTCTGATGTTAGTGCTGCGAAAATAGGATTGTGACCTTCAAAAACTTGGCATTATCCTTCTTGTGGTACGCAAGCTAGTACAAAAAAGGAGGGCAACAAAGCCTGAAACGACCGACGACCGGCTACTGAATCCTGACTCCTAACCCCATCAACAAACTTTTTCAGCAAACCCTAAATAACTCAATTCAGTTAGCTTGGTTGGTTCTCTTTGCTTCCAACAAGACAAGTTCAGAGTTTTTTGTACATAAATTACTTATTTTTGTTTCTTTAAATAGCTTGGAAGCCCGTTGTTTAATCGGTTTTGATGATGTTTTCGCAAAAAACAGTCTTTCAAAAAGAACATAAATAACTCAATTATCTTTTTTTTGTTCGATTTTGATAGTTGATCTGATGTTGAAAAATTGTTATTGTTTTCTTGAATCAATAATTTGATTCATTCATTTAGCGAAAATTTGGAGAATACATCTCATGGCTAACATCAAAATCAACGAGCTCAAAAACACGGTGACTGACGAAATTATCGAGTTTCGCACCGATGCCGCTAACGACAGTCCAGAAAGTATCACCGCTTTTAAAACCTTACGTCAAGTTGCGGGCGGTGCTGCTGCTGCCAAATGGACTGTCAAATGGAAGGTCGCAGTAAGTGGTCCACTATTATAAGTACCTACGGTCCGTGGATAATGTGCCATTTTAGGGCTTGTCTGATTCTTCTACAGAGCAATTGTCTGGCCGGGATATTATTCCTACGCAAGTCTCCAAGAGGTAGAATTGCGCATTGTTTGCGATTCTATTACTCAATCCAAGCCTTTGGGGGTTCTACCCCCCCCTGAACGCTGGAGAGCATTAGCTTTTTAATGAGATGCTCACACGCGATTGTTCAGATGTTTGTATTAATTTAACTGATACGGCGGTTCCTCTATCCATCTGACACAGACAACTTCTTATTGGATAAGCCTTTCGGCGTGGAGAATGTACCAGACTAATCCTGAATCCGCCGTAATTACTCGGCAGTGGGGATTTCTGTAATATTGAGATGCACCCAAGTCAAATCAGCTACTAATTTATAAAATACCGGCTCTTCTAGGTTCTGTGTGATAAGTTTAACTTACATAGGATCGATCAATCTTTGTGTCCTTTGTGTCTTTGTGGTTCGTTCCACCCCCTCGCTAGGAGGAATGTATCTTAGAATACATTTTACCCACTAAATCCAAGAGAGCCAAATACCGAAGTCTTCGGGATTTTATGCAGATGTTAGCTATCGTGAAAACACTAACGGGTACAAATTGCATTATTGAGAGTATGTATGTTGTCTTTAAACGATCTTCCCATTCCTTGGAGCCATCGTCCTTATTTCGATCTTAGTCCCTATCAATCTGGTGCTTGGCATATTCAGGGAATTGACTATAGTTATCGAAGCCTTGTCTCCGAAGTAGGAGGTTTCGATACACCATCAGAGTCCCCAGTTTCTCTCGTTCACTCTGCTTCTTTTCGAGAGCAACTGATTCGAGAGACCGGTCTTTTTCAATACCCAATTAACGATCCTCTCGCCCTCCCCGATGAGTTGAGAACCGAACGTTGGAGAGTTCTTTGCGAGCATTTAGAGCATTATCGTGAGCTTTCACCCGCTACTCAAGTGAAAACGGTCGATCTATTATCGAGTTTATGCTTTCATGAAGCGATTACTCGCTATATTCCCGCAATTAGCGATGAAAACATTGGCAGAGACCCCACGTTCGCTAGATTGGCTTACAGCCTGGCGATGTCTAAAATCCTTTGTCAAGAAGATATTGGTACATCAGAAAATCTCGAAGATTTTCAACGAATCTTTCAATACGCTTCTAAAGAAAGCCTGGTGGCTTTCGGGGCGGCCGTAGAATTAATCGTTTTGCAGGCTACTGCCTTTCAAGATATAGCGGCGGTCGCCCATTGGCGAGAAGTAGCCAAGGAGGCACTCCATCACGTCGAACCTTCCCTCGATCGTTTCGATTTTAAACATTTAACCAGTGTTTTCAAGCGTGCGGCTGTTTTCGCTCCACTTCTGCGGGGTGAACGAGAAACGGTTGTCCGTGAAATGGATATCTGTCAATCCCTGGCGGAAGAACTAACTCGCGAGTGTAAAAACGAGAGCGAACGACTTTCCGCCTACGACACTCTCATAACGGTTCTCGAGAGCCGAACAAAAGAAGCTCTCTGGTTAGGCGATATCGATCTCGCCGAAGAGAGATCGAAGAAAATGGTGGCGATGGAACCTCTTTACTCTCGTTATCGCCTGCAACTGGGGGAAATTTTACTGAAACAAAATAAATTTGAAGAAGCGGCGAAAATCTATCGTTCTGCCACTAGACTCGGCCCACCTGGAATGGCGATCGCTTGGTTTATGGCCGGCCAATGTCACGAACGATTAGGAGAGATAGACATCGCCTGTGATTGCTATCTAGCTTCCCTACAGATGGATGAATTAGCTATCTCCGCCGTCGAGAAAATTAACAAATTGGCCCCCCGGCTAGGTAACTCGATGCTGACCGATTGGAGTACCATGCGTCTAGAACAATTACGGGAACAACAGGGAGGTATGGTCTCTAAAACGAAAACTTCCTATATTCCTGAAGCCGCTTCTGCACTGAAATTAGCGGGTGAACGCGAACTCTCTCAAATTTAACTCAAGGCGATCGCCGATCTGGTAGGTTGGGTTGACGCAAGGAAACCCAACAATTCCCCTAAAACTTACCGAAAACTCAATTAGGCAAAATCGTCTTACCACAGAAGTGATGCAAGAAACTCAGATAGAGTTTGTTCGCTCCTATATTGATGCGGGTGAGTGTGGACTGACCCTGCTAAATAGACCTCTCCAATAATTGTCAAAATAAGAGATGAAGCCCTGACTAAGAGCTTATCAAAAATCTTTTCTGGAGAGGTATAATAGTGAAGAATCAACAGTTGGTAGCCACTAAGGCTGTTGATAAAGTGGATGATGTGACTAATGTGAATGACCCATATAATATTGCCAAACAAGGGGGTAAGCACTCTGGATTCTATAACGAATATGCCAAAAAGCCAGACTCTCAAATCCGAAAAGGAATTGAATCTATAAACAAGCAAATTTCTGAACATCAAAAAAAGATTGAAGCTCCCCAAAAATTTATACCTGATTTTGATAATCTTGATCCTAGACAGCAAAAAGCTCTTCCCGATAAATGGCAAAGTGGCATAAATCGGCAGAGCGAGCAAAAGACTATACTAGAAGGCCTACTCAAGGAGAGAGGGCTATGAACACAGAATCTGTTAACTTTATCAAAGATCATGCACTTATTCTCAAAGAAAAGTACAATGAATCCCTCGCAAAAATTAACGAAGCTGACATAAAAGGAGAGGACTCTTCTTTCTATAAAGGACAAAGCCTTGCTTATTATGATGCTCTTGATTTGATCAAGTCTCAGGTAGAAGCATTTGGTTACAACTCGAAGGAAGTCAACCTGGTTGTTCCTGAATTTGGCAAACAAGCAACTTAGCTATTAAGGTATCAGGTGCGATGCCGAAGGCATACGCCTATCTTGCAAGGTTGGATTGACAACGGAAACCCAACATCATCTCCCTATTCAGGGTGAGAGCATCTCAAACGCTATTGACAATTGGCCAATTTTGTGATCCGCATGGGCATTTCAAGTGATACCAGTCAATCAGAATAGTTACGAAATCGACCCATTTGGTCAATTTTTGCTTAACAATTGAGATGGCCAATTCTCCTCAAATATGCCTGAATCGCTCTCTGGGTAAGCAACTCACATAAAGTTCATTTTGTCAAGGATTGTTAAGATGCGCTTACCCTGGTCAAACTCGACGCAATCACCGCAGGAGAAGTGGAAAAAATCTATGTCCGTGAAGGCCAAGAGGTGAAAGCAGGACAACCGATTTTAACCCTAGATTCTCTATTAATCGGCAAGGAAATACAACAAATCGAGGAGAGAATAGAAGGACAAAAAAGCCGTCTTTCCCAACAGAAACTTGTCAAAAGTCAGTTAGAGATTTCGGTAATGATTTGATAGTAGTGGCGTAGCCCTCTTGCTTACCTGGTATGAATTGTGTAAAATATTTATTAATAAAAATAATTGGAACCCGATCAGTCTTTAAACCTCTAGCTTGATCATGACTTTTCTGATAAATATCTTTTTCTGGCTCCTGTC
>NZ_JAPZSS010000036.1:0-1814 GCF_027532015.1 Microcystis sp. LE19-131.1A
CGAGGCTTTTTTTGCTTGGCTTTCAAACTATTGTTTTGTCTAGGTTCCAGCGTCGTTTGTTTCGCTTCGCTTTCGCTTTGCTTCAACCGCGCATTTACCAATGTATCTAACTTCCCCTGGTTTGTCAACCCCTTTTGGCAAAATTTTTTGATCTTTTTTCTATCCCTTGCTACATAAGCTTTTCAGCTTTTAGGAGTTTTTGGTAGTCCTTTGCTCAGAACTGTCGGTGCGACTACTTTAGTTTACTTGTACTAAATATTTTCCTCTATTTAATTTTTTCTTCAGTACCTCTCGATCGCTGGGTCGATTTTGGGGTATGGTTCCTTGAGAATGTATTTTCTGAAAGGAAAGCTCTCATGTCTCGCCGCGCTGCTTTACAATCCTATTTACTGGTGCGTTTACTCCTAGCTCCCTTGATGTTATGGACGATCGTGACGGTGGTTTTTCTGCTGATGCGTGTTGCTCCCGGTGATCCCACGGATGCGATTTTAGGCAACCGCGCTCCTGAAAGTGCCAAAAATGCCCTAAGAGAACAGTTAGGACTGAATAAGCCCCTATTTTTCCAGTATCTAGACTATATTTTCAATCTCATGCGTCTCAACTTAGGAGACTCTTTAACCAGTAAGGGGGTGACGGTGTGGGAGATTATCGCCAAACATTTTCCGGCGACGGTGGAACTAACTTTTTATGGAATGCTAATTGCGGTGATAGTGGGAGTCGGATTGGGAATTATCACCGCTTCCCGTCCGAATACCCCCTTAGATGCGGGGGGACGTTTATTTGGACTGATAACCTATTCCTTGCCGATTTTTTGGGTGGGAATGCTCTTACAGCTAATTTTTGCGGTACAGTTGCGCTGGTTTCCCTTGGGGACTCGTTTTCCTTTGAGTGAAACTCCACCCCAGACAATTACGGGTTTATACACCTTTGATAGTCTGATGACTCTACAACTAGATAAGTTGCCTACGGCGTTGTATTATCTAGCCTTACCTAGTTTTACTCTCGGCATTCTTTTGAGTGGGATTTTTGAACGGATGGTGCGAGTTAATCTGAAACAAACTTTGCAAGCGGACTATGTAGATGCGGCAAAAGCGAGAGGAATACCAGAAAAAACGATTATGATCGCCCATGCGCTGAAAAATGCCCTAATTCCCGTAATTACTGTCTTAGGATTAACTTTTGCGGCTCTTTTAGGTGGTGCAGTTTTGACGGAAGTTACTTTTTCTTGGCCGGGTTTGGGAAATCAGTTATATCGCGCGATTTCTCTGCGGGATTACCCAACAGTGCAGGGATTAATGGCTTTTTTTGCGACAATAGTGGTCTTTGCCAGTATTTTGATCGATTTAATCAATGCTTACATTGATCCTCGCATCCGTTATTAATCAGGGAGGTGGGGAGAAGGGAGAGGGACTTTGAGCATTTGCACTAATATTAATTTTCAATAGTCGTGACGTAACTATTCAGGTCTAGGGGTTGACAAAGAGAGAAAAATCAGCAGTGGGGATAAGAGAGACAACCGTATTCAAGGGGTGATGGACAGAGGCCAAAGCCTGACGCAAGAAAGTTAAAACCGAACGGCCTTGGGCGCGACAAGACTGAATCACGGTCAACAAACGAGCAGTATCGACAAAGCCACTGAAGGAGCGAGAACCACCGGCTATCTTGCGCTTAGTTAGGGTTTGCGGCAAAAAGTCATTGAAAAGTACAGGTCTCTTAATCAATGATTTCACTTAGCTACAAGCATAAGCTTTAGTTGTTAATTAACCCCTAAATTATAACTTACCCTAATCATTGACCGAGAAAAAGTGCTGTTT
>NZ_JAPZSS010000070.1:0-25082 GCF_027532015.1 Microcystis sp. LE19-131.1A
GCTCTTTTGGATTTGGTGGGTAAAATGTATTCTGAGATACAGTCCTGCTGGCGAGGGAGTGGAGGGAACCACTCCAGACACAGAGGACACAAAGATCGATCCTATGTAAGTTAAACTTATCACACAGAACCTAGAAGAGCCACCCGCTTTCTTATCAACTCAGAAACCCGTTTTCTAAGAATATAATGTGCTTAAATTAGATAATTTCTAAGCCATGAGAACGAAACCAGATAAAGATTTACCCCAAGGGACTAAAATCGGCAACAATGCGCGGTTAGAGGCTTCCATAACAGCAGAGCAAAAGCAACTGATGGAGATGGCTGCCTTTTTACGGGGACAGAACTTGACTGAATTTATGGTGTCAGTTTTGGCTGAGGCAGCTATGCAAACGATCAAAGATAGCCAATTGGTAGAATTAACCGAACGCGATCAATTCACTTTTGTCGAGGCCCTGTTAAATCCCCCCGCTCCCTCCGAGCAAGCTCAAGCAGACGCTCAATGGTACGAGCAAATGATGAATAAATAGTTGCTAGATTTGTGTTAAATTCGGAATCTGTTGATTTTTGTCTAGAAACTCTCGAAAGCTATCACAATCGGGCAGCTTTTAGCTGTGGTAACGAACAACTGGATCGCTACTTGCACGATCTCGCTACCCAAGATAAGAAGCGAAATATTGCCATTCCCTACGTTCTCGTTGACCGAGAACGCGAAAAAATCATGGGCTACTATACTTTATCCATGAGTAGCATCAATCTCGAATCGCTACCCCAAAGTCTTGGTAAAAAGTTGCCTAAATATCCGCTAGTTGGCGTGACTTTAATTGGTAGATTAGCAGTGGATCTTGATTGTCGGGGATCTGGTTGGGGGAAATTGTTGATTATGGATGCTTTATATAGAAGTCTGAGAGTCAGTCAAACAACGGGGTGTTTTGCGGTGGTGGTAGAGGCGGTTGACGATAAAGCAGTAAGATTTTACCAAAGGTTTGACTTTCAAACTTTTCCTGACCAGCCTTATAAGCTGTTCCGTACCATGAAAAACCTTGCTCAGACTTTTAGTTTACCCTGAGATCAGAAAAGATGCTAGAAAGCAGTTTTAAGAAACCCAGAAACCCGCTTTCTAATCTCTTAAACGGCTAAACTGAGAATAGCTGCCTTTCTTGACTCTCATTTCTCAGATTGTAAAATAATGCAAATTTATCTTGACTATAGTGCCACTACCCCCACTCATCCCCAAGTGATCGAGCGGGTTGCCACTATTCTCCGGCATCATTGGGGCAATCCCTCCAGTTTACACACTTGGGGACAGGATACGGCAACAGTCATCGAAATGGCCAGAGAACAGGTAGCAGGGTTAATTAATGCCAATCCAGACCAGATTATCTTCACTTCTGGCGGCACAGAAGCCGATAATTTAGCGATTATCGGGGTTGCTCAACAGTATAACCGCCCCCGTCATATAATTATTTCTAGTGTGGAACATTCGGCGATCGCTGAACCCTGTAAACAATTAGAGCAGCAAGGTTGGCAAATTACTCGTCTTCCCGTCAATCGTCAAGGTAGGGTGAATCCTTTAGACCTAAAAGCCGCAATTCAAAGCGATACGGTCTTAATTTCCATTATTTACGGACAAAGTGAGGTGGGAACCCTACAACCGATTGAAGAATTGGGCAGCATTGCCAGAGAAAGGGGAGTGCTTTTTCACACCGATGCGGTGCAGGTGGCGGCAAGATGCGATATTGATGTGCGGAAACTGCCCATAGATTTATTATCTCTTTCTAGCCATAAAATTTATGGAATGCAAGGATCGGGGGCTTTATACATCAGAACTGGTGTCGATATTTTACCATTACTGCGGGGCGGTGGCCAGGAAAAAGGCCTGCGATCGGGAACCCCAGCCGTACCAGCGATCGCAGCTTTTGGTTTAGCGGCCGAATTAGCCCAAAAAGACTTAATTAGCGAAAAAATGCGTTTAATGGGTCTGCGAGATCGACTATTTGACCTCTTAGCTGATTATCCTTATCTGCTGCCCACGGGGGACCGATTCTATCGTTTACCCCACCACGTCAGCTTTATTGTCCGTCCCGACGATGACAGTCACATCACGGGAAAACAGCTAGTTCGTCAGCTTAATTTAGCAGGAATCGGCATTAGTTCCGGATCCGCCTGTCATAGTGGCAAACTTTCCCCTAGTCCAATTTTAAAAGCTATGGGCTACAGCGATCGAGAAGCATTAGCGGGAATTCGTTTAACCCTGGGAAGGGACACCAGCGCAGCCGATATCGATTGGACGGCTCTAGTATTAAAACAAGTGATCGATCGCTGTTTATCTGCTTTAATTGTGAGCAAGAGTTAGTTTATGACTCAAATTGCCCTTCAATCAAGATAATTTCGCCAAAATCGGGAATCCATGCCACCCAACGGCCCTGATCCTGTTCACAGAGTAGTAGCGCTTCATCAAAGCTGTATGGAGAGGGGAGCATTCTGAGTTGTACCCATGTGTTTGCTTGGGGACAAGTAACAACGGCAGTAGTGCGGTATTGTAGTAAAGACATACACAGATCACCCTGATAATTCTGTATCTAAATTTACAAACAAACCGATGACTGTGGGTAACTTTGTTTTAAATCTTTACATCTCCAGAAAATTATCGGCTGCATCTCCTAATTTGTGACTTTACCTCACCTATAGGTCAGCAGCAGAAGTTATTCCAAGAGGGCGAATGCAATTCGCCCCTACAATAATATTATTGCGCCCAAAATTTCCTCTAGATATTTCGACCAAATTGAGCCGATTACGCCAATGACCAGCACTTTTTTGATTTCAAAAAAGCCTCAAGATATTATCCGACAAGGTTTTTAGATTTATTCGGCCAATCCTAGTTATGATCTTTAATGGTAAATGATAGTTAATAACTGGTAATGGTAAGTTCTTTCCCTCGCAGCTATAAAATCGCCGTCATCGGTGACATTCACGACCAATGGGAAATAGAAGATAATTTAGCTCTAGAAGCTTTACAAGTGGATTTAGCCCTATTTGTGGGGGATTTTGGCAATGAATCCCTAGAAATTGTCGGTCGGATTGCCAGTTTGTCCTTACCAAAAGCCGTTATTCTCGGTAATCATGACGCTTGGTATAGCGCCACCCCCTGGGGACGAAAACAATGTCCCTACGATCGCAACAAGGAAGATCGTGTCACCGCCCAGTTAGAATTATTAGGGGTTGCTCATGTGGGTTACTCAAAACTAGACCTACCCAGTTTAGAGCTTTCGATTGTTGGGGGTCGTCCCTTTACTTGGGGGGGATCCGAGTGGAAAAATGGAGAATTTTTTCAAGAACGCTATAATATCAGCAGTTTTGCCGAATCTACTGCCAAAATTATCGCTAATATTCAAGATACTGCCTATAATAACCTGATTTTTTTAGGTCACAATGGTCCTGCTGGACTAGGAAAGGAAGCGGAAGCTATCTGTGGTCGCGATTGGCAACCCTTGGGAGGGGACCACGGGGATCCCGATTTAGCGGCGGCCATCGAACAAGCACAGCTATTAGGAAAACAGGTTCCTCTCGTCAGTTTCGGTCATATGCACCACCGTCTCCGTCATACTACTTCCCGTTTACGCAATCCCGTGGTCACTTCCGAGATGGGAACTGTTTATCTGAATGCTGCGAGTGTCCCTCGCATTCTCCACTCTGATACGGGTAAATCTCGCAATTTTTCCCTAGTCACTCTTGAAGAAGGTCTAGTCACAGAAGCATCTTTAATCTGGTTGAACGATAATTTCGAGATTATCAGTAATAGAAAACTTTATCACTCCGGAGCATCAATCGATCGCCTATCTCCTCAATCTTGTTATTCTTAAGTTTTGAAAATAGACCTTTTCTTAATCTTATGCGGTACAACCACTAATATCAGTTATCAGATGTCAGTTTTCAGTTAACTGTTTACTGATAACTGAAAAAAAGCTCCCCAATTCATAATTTATAATTTATAATTTATAATTCATAATTTATAATTCCCTATAGATAGTTAATTTTTTGAGCGATTAGAGGTAAAGCAAGAGCGATAGCAACACTAACAATCATACCGATAAAAGCTTTCAAGGCATCCCCTAAAACCAATTTACCCGTGGCAGCTAAATTAGGGGTTTCTCTGGTTAAAGTCAGAGAAATTTCTCGACCTCCTAATAAACCTAAAAATACCCAAGTGGTACTCATGGGAATATGATTATAGCCAACAAAAAACAGTAAAATTAAGCCATAAATCAAGTTAATAATTGTTGCAGAACGCGGATCATGGGCGTTAGTTTTGCTAGTGACAATTTTCTCAATTTGACCCCCGTGATTAATAAAAATGATGGTTTGCAGGAGTAGCATAACTGTTAGAGATAAAACTAACCATGTTGCTGCTAACTTTCTGGGAAGATAGGCGAAAATATTAGCAAAATCTTGCATTAACCATTGACTCCAGAGAAACCCAGTAGATAACCACTGTAAAACTACCCAGATTTTTTGAGGTTCTTTATTAACTGTTTCTAGGAAAAAGTTTTCTAATCGATAAATAATTCGATAGATGACTAACCCCACTATAACAGCAATAGCATAACCCCAAGCGGATTTAATTAACATTTCATCTAGAGATTGGGGAGCAAAAACTGTTAAAACTAAAAAGGTTGTACTCACAGGTATTCCCCAAGTGGTGAGAATTAAAATTGCTAGGGGAGGAACGATATAAATCCAAGTAAAATTTTCTGGGAAGGGAATCATTTCTAGTCGATTATAGGCCACATCTCCCTGATTAATATACCAACCAGCGATAAAAATCGAGGCTAAGATTATACTGGAATACAGCCATAAAATCCACCAGGGACGTTCTTCATTGGCACTTAAAAAAGTCCCTAAAGTCTGTAGGGAATCGTTGGCAACGATTGCATAAGCTGATAGAATAAAGCCAGCAATCATAAAAAAATTACTCATAGACAGTGGGAATTATAAATTATGAATTAAGTAGGTAGCTGTTAAAAGTTGTTAGACACCCCCCTTATCAAGGGGGGATTAAGGGGGGATCAGAGGCAAAATCTATCTTCAATTTAATTATAACTACTTACTTATCAATTATGAATTGGGGAGAATAAATAAAAATAATCTCCTGACAACTGGCTCCCTATTAATATAACCGCTATAACTCCTTAACTTTGCTTTAAAAAATCCCTCGCTAAATAGAAAGCAGCCAAACTACCAGAGACAGTAATTTCCTGGGTATTAATTTCCTGTAAAGGTCGAAGAATAACTTCAATTTCCTCGGTAACATCTAACTTTTGTTGACCGGTGGGGATAGCATTAAGAGCCAAAAAAATGTGAATTCTGTTAGTATCTTTAACGGGATTATCATACAAAACACCTAGAGGTATTAGAGAATCACTTTGATAACCAGTTTCCTCCTCGAATTCCCGACGCGCTGCCGCAGTAATATTATCTTCACCCGCATCTACTGCTCCGGCAGGAAATTCCAATAAAATTTCCTTAACTCCGTGACGATATTGACGAACAAAAACTAATTGATTATCCCCGGTAACTGGAACAACTAACACAATTTCAGGACGAATATTGACAAAATAATCATCGATAACTTGTCCAGAGGATAACTGCACCGCGTCTTGACGGACTTGACACCAACGATTCTGAAAAACTAGCTCAGATTTAATAATTTGCCATTTTTTTAAATTAGTCATCGACAATCCTGTTATAATTGCAGTGAAATTACTAAACTTTTTTCGCAGATAATTATAAGTAAGTAGGTAGGCGTTAAAAATTATCAGATGCCCCCCTTATTAAGGGGGATCCCCCCGCCTATCGGCACCCCCCTTATCAAGGGGGGCAGGGGGGATCGGCACCCCCCTTATCAAGGGGGATCCCCCCGCCTTCGGCTTCCCCCCTTATCAAGGGGGGCTAGGGGGGATCGAACCTAAAATCTATTTTTAATTTAATTATAACCAGCTACTTAACCAGATTTAGTATGAATAGAAGCAAACCGGTTATCTAAGAGCTAATTTCACGGCCGAGGTACTCAAGCTTATCTAGAACAGATTGAAGCAAAGATCGCCGCTGCTCGACGACAATATCTAAGTTAGCCAACATATACTTTACGTCTTTGTAGGCATTGTCCAGCAAGGCTAGTAATAATTCGCGATCGCCAGCGCTCTCTTTTTCTGATGGGGTGCGGGTCCGTTGGGGTAATAAGTCCGCTGGTGGGGAAGGAAGGGAGGGCGATCGCTCGGACTCTAGCTGTTGAATGGTTTGTTGTAAATTTTCAATCACCCCATACATTTCCATCGGGTCAAAAACCCTTAACAGACTGGTTTGTGTAACAATACCCAACCCCCGACCCCAGTTCCAAGAAACCACCAAACGCCCCACCCGCCGTTTTTGCATTTCCTGATGGGCCGTCCACAGGGAATCCTCCGGGTTGAGGAGAAATAACGGCGTACTCATCACCGTCTGGGCCCTAGTTTTGTGCAGATCGATTTGAACTGCTTGAAACTGGACAAGATCTCGCTCTGTCACAATACCAACGGGGTAGTCATTGTCTTCGGAATTTCTCTGGGTGATCACCACACAACTGACACGATGTTCCGCCATTAACTGGGCCAATTGCAAGACTGTGGCGGTGAGTGGGGCCTGTACCACTTGACTGGTCATCACATCCGATACGCGACGAAACCGCAACAGATTGGCCGGACGCAATATCTGGCGAATACTTTCATGGGAGATCACCCCGATTAAGTGTCCTTGGTCATCCACAATCGGCAAATGGCGAATGCGGTAGCGCCGAAACAAAAACAGGGCAGCAAAAATGTCTTGAGCAGATTGCTGGGGCAACGTGATCAGGGGATGCACCATCACATCGGCAACGGTTGTCTCGGTCAGGTTAATCCCTTGGGCGGTGAGTCGCACCACATCCCGTTCTGTCAAAATTCCTAATAGCTCTTGCCCTTGCACCACCAGCAGACAGCTAACACGCACCTCTCCGGCTGGAGCAGCTAGAGGGGATAGGTCATCGGTGAGCAAACACAGACGACTATGGGCCTGGCCGATCATAGCGATCGCATCTGCCAGGGAAGTGGTTGGCGGCACCGTCAAGGGTTGGCGATTGATCGCTTTTTCCAGATCGGGGGCCCAACTCAGAGGTGTATCGAGGGACATCAGCACCATCCTGCAATCGCAAAGGCCAAGATAGACAGAACAGCCACTGGGCAAAGAACCCAGACTCTCAGAGTTGCCAAAACCCGTTCTAAAACTATCTCAAAGTGTAGCGTCATTTAACTTTTTCCTAAAAGATGTAACGTTTTGTTACAATTTTTATTAAACTCGTAAAGATTTTAGACCCACTTCGGTGTATCATAGAGGGATGTAACAGGTTAAAGCCTGAAACTTTTTATTTAGGGGTTATTCAGCCTCTAATGGTTTCAGGAGCGGTATCACCAGACGCTGGGGTGAGTACTTCCGGGTTCTGGTCGGCCTGAAGGGTTACTCCGGAAATTCTGGACACCTTTCCATAAAGTCGATCCAGCACTCGCTTTACGGAAATACGCTGCCATGGTTGACCGCGTTTGGTGGTGTAGCCCTGTTCATTAAGCCAATCGGCGATCTTCTGCAAGGATTTCCCTGATTTGTGATGACGGCGAATCAGTTCAATGACCCGGCACTCTTCCGGATCATCCACTAATTCCCCATCGATCGATCGTTGTCCAAAGGCAGGGGAGCCGTAGCCCGCATAACCACCGTTGCTTGCTTTTGCTTGTCTGCCTTGTTCTAGCCGCTCCCAGGCAGATAAATCGTTGGAAGGGGTCGCTGTCATAGGGTATCTAAATGCAATAACTTGCAAAACCATATTATCGCAACTTAACGTCGCAAATTTGTTTTGATTGGGAGCAGCCGATGACGACTTACAAATTAAAACCCCTGCATGAGCAGGGACTAGATGTCACCATCGATGTCTGGGACAACCAAACTATAGACGATACCCCCGGGAGGCGGACAAAGTTAAAGGGTCAAAGGCCAAGCATTTTTAGATGAGGAGCGGTTCAAAGCTGAATTTATCTTGTAAAACGCACCGAGAAGAGAATTTGTCCTGAGTTACACAGCATCAATCTGGAGATATAAACATGGGTACGGCTACATTTATTCAAGATGAAACTGAATTTGATTCCCTATTAAACAGTGAATCACTGTTGGTGGTAGATTGCACGGCAACCTGGTGTGGACCTTGCAAACTGGTGGCTCCGTTGATCGATCGATTGGCCGATGACTATCGCGATCGCGCCAAAGTCTTTAAACTTGACCTAGACAGTAACAAACCCGTGGCCAAACGCTTTGGAATTAAAAGTATTCCGGCTGTCATGGTATTTAAACAGGGGAAATTGATAGAAACATTAGTTGGGGTTAAACCCTATGAAGAATTTACGGCAGCCGTAGAACGACAATTATAGTCTTCCACCGTGAACAAACACTCTGGGCAAACGTCCGAAGTTGACCCTTTCCTTCTCACACCACTATTCAATTTTGAGGTATGGCGATGAACAAGCTTATAGAAATCCGGTGTCCCAACTGTGGCAGCGTAGCTCAACGGCTCTTGAGCGATCGCCTGCCCGCAGGATATAAGTGTCCGGCCCGGCAAGTTGCTCAGACGGAATGCCCAGTGTGTGATTATTTCATCGCCATGTGTTGGCAAAACGGTGCTGTGCTGGAGGCCTATGCTCCGGGCATTCAGGGGAACACAGCTGCGGCCATGCCGCCCCAGCCCCAACCAGCGATCGCCCATTGGTCTTTGTCATCTGTGTTCAAAGTGGCACTCAGCCCACAAGAGTCTAGGAAATTGCTATCGGGACAACCCTAGTCAACTTTTGCATTTATACCAGTTCTTTAATTTAACAACACCATCCAACTCCTATGCTGCAAGCTCAAGAAATTATGACCCAAAACGTTGTCACCATTCGTGGTTCGGCAACGGTTGCCGATGCCGTGAAATTGATGAAAGAAAAAAAACTGCGGGGTTTGATTGTCGAACCGCGCCATGAACAGGATCCTTATGGAATTGTCACCGAAACCGACATCGTTTACAAAGTGGCGGCCTTTGGCCACGATCCTAAAACTATGCGGGTTTACGAAATTATGGCCAAGCCCTGTGTGGTTGTCAATCCCGAACTGGGGGTGGAATATGTAGCCCGGTTATTTGCTCAAACCCGCATTCGCCGCGCCCCGGTGATTCAGGGTAAAACTTTGCTGGGTATTATTTCTGTCAGTGATATTCTCTTCAAGAGCGATTTTGTTGAAAAGCCCAAGCGGTTGTTCATTGAAGATGAAATTGAAGCAGCCCGGGAAGACGCGCGGGCAATTTGTGCGGCCAAGGGTGAAATCTCTCCCGATTGCGCCGCAGCCTGGGATGTGGTTGAGGAACTCCAAGCGGAAGCCTCCCATCAACGGGTCAAAAAACAGGGGACTAACTCACTTCAGTCCTACTGCGAAGCCAATCCTGATGCCTTAGAGTGCCGCATTTATGAGGATTAAATCCTGGCGGGTTTTGGGAGAATCGATCGCCTTGAGGATCTCGCCGATCGGTTTCCCCAGGCGATCGAGTTCTTGATCTCCACCTTTTCGGATGGGAGATAGATCGAGCGCTTGCGCTTACCGAATTCGACTTGATCGGGGGTCTGTGGGTACATACACCCCTAATTCCCCTGAGAGGAGATAATCAAGAAAAGTCTTGGCGATCACGGATAGTTTTTTATCCTTGGGATAAACCACATACCAATGGCGTTGGATGGGAAAGTCTTCCACGTCAAGGATGGTAAATTCCCCATTGGGAGGATCTAAATTTAAGACGTGCTGAGACAGAACCGAGATTCCTAAACCACCGGCGATCGCTTGTTTAATGGCTTCATTATTGCCGATTTCCAAACGCAGAGATACAGTGATGCCATGGTCGAGGAAAATTTGCTGTACTGCCCGTCTAATTCCCGATCCCATTTCCCGCATAATAAAAGGTTCCCCTTGCAGTCGTTTAATTGGAATTTTTTTCTGTCCCGCTAGGGGGTGATCTTTGCGAGCAATAACCACGAGGGGATTTTCCAGAAACGGTTGAATATCGAGGTTTAGCTCTTGGGGGGGTTCGCTTAAAATATATAGGTCATCAACATTATTGATCATCCTTGCTTCTAGGTCTTGGTGATTGGTCAATTCTAGGGACACATCCACCCCTTCGTACTGTTGACAAAAAGGACCTAGGATCTGAGGGATTAAATATTGGGCTGTGGATACCGCCGCTAAACGCAGTTTACCCTGTTTAATGCCCTTGATATCGGCGATCGCCATCTCAAAGTTATCAAGATCCTTGAGGACTGCTTGACAGGTGACTAATAAACTGCGTCCGGCCTCGGTTAAATACAAACGTTTGCCTATCTGTTCAAATAAGGGTAAACCCACTGATTTAGTCAGTTGTTTCATCTGGGTGGAAACGGTGGGTTGGGTGATCGATAGTTCTTCAGCAGCCCTGGTGAAACTGCCATGACGAGCGGTCGCTTCAAAGACAATCAGTTGATGTAAAGTGGCGTGAATCAAGAGAGGCCTCTAGAGAGCTACACTTCTGTTACTGCCTTGAGGAGCTTTGCTAAACAGAAGCAGGAATGGAGGGGAACGAGTGAAAACCTCCCCACCCCGCTTACATCATAGGTTTAAATCAATACTTTTGTAAAGATATATCGATTTAAACTCAATTTATAAAATTTGCTTGTCAAGATATCCGTTCTAGTATAGATTTATAACAATCGATCTTTAAAAACCATAAACTTTTGTCTATCAAGGCTGGTCTCTCAACCGCCGGCTTTGTTGTGGCAAAAAACCCTTTGCTCAGTTGGATTCTCATGGAAATAACCAATCGTATTCACTTTGACAATTTGCGGGGCGATATATTCGGTGGTCTAACAGCTGCCATCGTTTCTCTCCCTCTAGCTCTCGCTTTCGGTGTAGCTTCTGGGGCTGGAGCGATCGCTGGTTTGTACGGTGCTGTCTGTGTGGGTTTTTTTGCTGCCCTTTTTGGTGGCACACCCACGTTAATTTCGGAACCAACGGGGCCGATGACGGTAGTAATGACGGCGATCGTGGCCAGTTTAACCGCCAAAAATCCCGAATTAGGCCTACCCATGGCCTTTACGGTAGTCATGTTAGCGGGCATTTTCCAGATTCTGTTCGGTATCTTCAAAATGGGTAAATACATTACCCTGATGCCCTATAGCGTTATTTCCGGCTTTATGTCTGGGATCGGGGTAATCCTGATTATTCTGCAAATTCCGCCCTTTTTAGGGCAAGCCGCCCCCAAAGGAGGGGTTTTAGGCACAGTGCAGAAAATCCCAGAACTACTCTCTAATATCAATCCCCCTGAAGCCATTCTGGGGGCGATCACCTTGGCGATCATCTTCCTGATGCCCTCGAAATTCAAGCGTTTTGTCCCCCCTCAGTTATTAGCTTTGGTGATAGGAACTCTGATTTCGCTGTTTTTCTTCCAAGGTGTTGAAATTCGCCGGATTGGGGATATTCCCGTGGGTTTACCCACCCTGCAAATGCCCACCTTTAGTGCTGCCCAAATGATCACAATGTTGGTGGATGGGGCAGTTTTAGGGATGTTGGGTTGTATTGATACCCTATTAACGGCGGTAATTGCCGATAGTTTGACCCGTACCGAACACAAATCGAATAAAGAATTGATTGGTCAAGGTATTGGTAACTTAGTATCAGGAATCTGTGGCGGTTTACCCGGTGCCGGGGCCACGATGGGAACTGTCGTCAATATTCAAACCGGTGCGACCACTGCCCTTTCTGGCATTACTCGCGCTTTAATTTTATTAGTCGTCGTTCTCTGGGCCGCCGGTTTAACTAAGAGTATCCCCATGGCGGTATTAGCGGGGATTGCCCTAAAAGTGGGGATCGATATTCTCGACTGGAGTTTCCTGAAACGCTCCCACAAGATTTCTCTAAAAGGGACGCTAATCATGTACGGTGTACTGTTATTAACAGTATTCGTCGATCTGATCGTTGCTGTGGGTGTGGGGGTCTTTATTGCTAATATTCTCACCATTGATCGCCTCAGTGAACTGCAAGCGCAGGAAGTGAAAACGATCACCGATAACGATGACGAGATTCTCCTAAGTCCAGAAGAAAAACGGTTACTCAACCAAGCTAACGGTCGCATCATCCTATTTTATCTCAGTGGTCCGATGATCTTTGGAGTCTCGAAAGCGATCGCCAGAGAACACACAGCCATGAAGGAAGCGGATGTTTTAATCTTGGACTTGAGTGATGTGCCTTTGTTAGGGGTGACAGCTTCTTTAGCGATCGAAAATGCGATTAAAGATGCGATCGATAAAGGTTTACAAGTCTTTATCGTTGGTGCCACCAGCAAAATCCAGCATCGTTTGGAACGTCTCGGCATTTTAGCCCAAATCCCCCCCGATCATGTGCTAATGGACAGAACCATCGCCCTACAACAAGCGGTAACTTTTGTCAAGACCCATCCTCACCAAGAACCAGAGGATTTTGAGGTTAATCAAGGGGTTTACCCGACATAAATTTAACCGCTTTGGGAAGTACGCCTGCTGTTGGGGTGAAGCACCTGACCCTTATTTTCTTTAACTCTTGAAAGTTCATTTGTATTAATACTCCTCATCAGGGGAGGCGTAAGGAGGTATTCGTGGATTTTTTCTCATTGTTTGTCATGGACTTTATCCAGCAGTTGCAGTCCCCAACACTGGCCTTTTTGATTGGTGGGATGATCATTGCTGCTCTCGGGAGTGAATTGGTCATTCCAGAGTCGATTTGTACGATCATCGTCTTCATGCTGCTGACCAAAATCGGTCTGACCGGCGGGATTGCCATCCGCAATTCCAACCTGACGGAAATGGTATTACCAATGATCTTTGCCGTCATAGTAGGGATTATTGTGGTCTTCGTCGCGCGCTATACCTTAGCCAATCTGCCCAAGGTGAAAGTGGTGGATGCGATCGCTACTGGGGGATTATTTGGAGCCGTGAGTGGCTCGACTATGGCCGCCGGTCTGACGGTACTGGAAGAACAAAAGATCCCCTACGAGGCCTGGGCCGGCGCACTCTATCCTTTTATGGATATCCCGGCGCTGGTAACGGCGATCGTGGTGGCTAACATTTATCTTAACAAGAAGAAGCAGAAAGAAGCAGCCCACGACCACGAGTCTTTTAGCAAGCAGCCGGTGGCGGCCGGGGATTATTCCGATCAGCAGGATTATCCCAGCAGTCGGCAGGAATATCTCAGCCTGCAGCAGCCGGCGGATAATCGGGTCAAGATCTGGCCGATCATTGAAGAAAGCCTTCGCGGACCGGCCCTATCGGCCATGTTATTAGGTCTGGCTTTGGGCATATTCACCCAGCCGGAAACTGTCTATAAAAGCTTCTACGATCCCCTCTTTCGTGGCTTGCTTTCGATCTTGATGCTGGTCATGGGGATGGAGGCTTGGTCAAGGGTTGGTGAACTGCGTAAGGTGGCCCAGTGGTATGTCGTCTATAGCGTACTAGCACCCTTTGTGCATGGTCTAATCGCCTTCGGTCTCGGCATGGTTGCCCACTACGCCACCGGGTTCAGCTGGGGCGGTGTCGTGGTTCTGGCCGTCATCGCTTCCTCTAGTTCCGACATCTCCGGGCCGCCCACGTTGCGGGCTGGTATCCCCTCGGCTAATCCCTCTGCCTATATAGGCGCGTCCACGGCCATCGGTACGCCCGTAGCGATTGGCTTGTGCATACCCTTCTTCCTTGGCCTCGCCCAGGCCCTAAGCGGCGGCTAATCCCAGAAGGATTGTGGTAGGTCGGTGATCCCTCGATCGGACAGACCAAGCAAATAAATGTACATACTTAAGGAGATAATCAACATGGCTAAACCAGCCAAAAAGCTCGTCATCGTCACAGAAAAGATTTTGCTGAAAAAAGTCGCCAAGATCATCGAAGAATGCGGGGCGACCGGTTACACGGTGATGGATACTGGCGGTAAGGGCAGCCGCAACGTGCGCTCTTCGGGACAACCCCACGTTTCCGAAACCGACACTAATGTCAAGTTCGAGGTACTCACCCCCGATCGAATTATGGCCCAAAATATTGCCAAGCAGGTTGCCGATCAGTTTTTCCTCAATTTTGCGGGCATGATCTATCTCTGTGATGCGGAGGTTCTGTACGGACAGAGTTTCTGTGGACCAGAGGGCTGTGAAATCTAGACAACTAAGCTTGTCTTGATCTGGGCAACCCCATCTGCAGCCTGACTGTCCTGGAGCGGTGGCCCCTTTTCCTATCCCCCAGTTTTATGACCACCTGAAATCTTTAACCCTCATCCCTTTAAACTGATGATTTTGTCCTATATTCTGCCTCCTTCGATCGGGGAGATAGCAGCCCCCATGACTCCGCTCCCCTTGCTTGCCACCGTTGTGGCCGAGGATTCACCGATTATTCTCTCTGGCGTATTGCTGACACTGGTGGTGATTTATCTGGCCAGCAAGCTCGGCGCAGAGGCCGCCCGACGATTGGATTTTCCTCCCGTACTGGGAGAACTGGTCGCCGGTGTGATTGTCGGCGTTTCGGCCTTGCATCTGCTCATCTTTCCCGAAGGGGGGCTATCGGCCTCTGACTCGCTGATTATGACGGTACTGCAAGGATTGAATCAATTGGCCCCGGCTGCCGTGGACCGGATCTTTGAGTCCCAAAGTGAAGTGATTTCGGTTCTAGCTGAAATCGGTGTGATTATTCTGCTGTTTGAAATTGGCCTAGAATCCGACCTGCGACAACTCAAGGAAGTGGGAATTCAAGCCACGGTTGTGGCCTGTGTGGGGGTTGCGGCACCTTTTGCGGCAGGTACGGCCGGGTTAATGCTCGTCTTTCATGTGGCGGCTATCCCGGCGATTTTTGCAGGGGCTGCCTTGACAGCAACCAGTATCGGTATTACCTCGAAGGTGTTGTCCGAGTTAGGTCAACTCAAATCCAAAGAAGGGCAAATTATTGTCGGTGCAGCGGTGATCGATGATGTCCTTGGTATTATTGTTCTGGCTGTGGTCGCTAGTTTAGCCAAAACCGGTGAGATTGATGTGACCAATGTTATTTATCTGATTGTCAGCGCTACGGCCTTTTTGATCGGATCAATTTTGTTGGGAGGTATTTTTAACAAAAGTTTTGTGGCGATCGTGGAGCGGCTGAAAACTCGGGGAAATATTGTTATTCCCGCATTTGTCTTCGCTTTCTTTATGGCATTTTTAGGCAATGCTATTCATCTTGAAGCGATTTTAGGGGCCTTTGCTGCGGGTTTGGTGCTTGATGAAACTGATACCCGCAACGAGTTGGATGAGTTAATTAAACCGATCGCCGATTTGCTTGTACCGATTTTCTTTGTGACGGTGGGAGCGCGTGCCGATCTCGGTGTTTTAAACCCAACGGCACCGGAGAATCGGGCTGGACTTTTGATCGCTGTCTTTTTGATGGTTGTGGCGATTATCGGTAAACTGGTGACAGGCTGGGCAGTTTTTGGCATATCCGGAATCAATCGCCTCGCCATCGGTGTGGGTATGATTCCCCGGGGTGAGGTGGGTTTAGTTTTTGCTGGGATTGGTTCGGCCAGCGGAATTTTGGATAAGCCTTTGGAAGTGTCGATTATTATTATGGTAATCCTGACCACTTTCCTCGCTCCTCCCTTCCTCAGAGTCGCTTTTGGTAAGACGGAAACTGTTGCCGAAACCCTGGAAAGCAAGGGGCCAGCTAATCCTATTCCTTAATTTTGCGGGTAAAATCTGATTTTTTAGACGAGGCTGAAGCATTTTCAGCCTTTTTACAAATCTATGCTCAGGATAAGGGAGCGATCGAGGTAAGATTTGAGAGTATCTAATCTTTTTCCTATGTTCGAGCAGACATTTAAGAATATCGATGATATTCTCCGAAAAGAGGCGGGGTGCGCGACGGAGTTGGATTACGCGGAACAGATATCCTGGATTCTCTTTTTGAAACCCACATTCCGCACCCTAAGTGTCACAACGTCTCAAAAGAGGAAGGGGCGTAAGCCAAAATACTTATCTAGAGGAGTTAGTTGGCGGCAAGCTGCCGGCAACTAAGCCGAAAATTCCAGGGTTCTCCCAGTAATTCTCAATAAACAGTGCTTATTGAGAATTACTGGGCAATCAGACTTAACATCTAGGGGGAGATGTTCCAGTTACTCGCTTTGTTTTGTCACCCCTTGAAGTCAATCCATCTGGTCAAGATAAGAGATAATATTCCTGGCAAGGTTTGGGAAAAAATCTCAAAATGTTGCGCCTCTCATCCGTTAAGTTACTAATCTTTTGATTGTCTTGAATAGGTCGGAGATGAATCCCTTGAAAGTTCTGAAATATCCAGCGTAATGTTGGTCGGTCAGTTAACTTACCCAACGGATTTTTCAGTCCCGTCTCCTGCTGTTTTAAACTTAAACGAACTTGTCTTTGACCAATAGTATAAACCAGCAGGCACAAGCCCATGAGCATGGCCATGACCTCGATTCTGTGGGGAGATTTGAGAAAGACACTGTCGGCAAAAAAGCAGGGGTCTTTGAGAAAAGAAAATCCTCTTTCTGGAGCTTGTTGCCCTTTATATTTTTTGAGTATATCCTCACTGCTCAATCGTTTTTTCTCCAATTCGTTAGTTGCTAAAACGAATCGTCCTGCTCGTTTCTTTAGCCTCTCAATGGCTGGCAAATTTAACTCTAATTCGGCTTGAACTTGATAGCTTTGAGAGGATAAATCGTCTTTTGATTTGAGTTTTGGGTGGTGATTAGGTAGTAGTGATGGCGGCTTAATCCTTTGCTTTGCTGTGCATTGTAGTCATGGATAAAATACCAAACAGCTCCAACGTGATTCTCCATTTTTTTAGAGAAAGATAGACTCTCTCTCACCAGCCGAGAAATCCTTTGTCGAAAGGTATTATTTAATCTTTCAATAGGATTAGTTTGACCAGTTTCTTTTCCGACTGGTCGATGACGTTTACTAGGAATTACTGTCTTATAGGACTCTCAAAAGTCTGTGTAAGCAACAGCGCATTGTTGGTAAACACCTGGTAAACTGGCCCCAAAGTTTCTTGGCTGATTGACGACTCCTATCTCCGCGCATAGCAACCAATAATTTCCCTTGTATTTCTATCAATTAACCGCCAAATATAAACCTTTATCGTCTTAGAAAAAACCCAAGACCACATCTCATCACATTCTCTAACCAATTTACCTTTTGGTTTGTCCGAAACCTTTATTTGACGGGGGACAGCCGCCAGTTTATTGTTGACATAGTTTTGTAACCATGACCAACTTACCCCTGTTACTCTAGCAATTCCTCGTCAGGAAATTCGTTCGAGTAAGAGTTTATCAATTAATTGTTTGGTTTCGTCAGAGACAGTTTTATTAGTGGGATTGATCACCAACTGACGACCACACTCTTTACCTTGACGTTTGGTTTTTCCATTATGAATAGAACCATTCTTGATAGTATGGTGAGAACCACAATTAGGACAGGGGAATAGAGGTGAAGGGGGTATTTTGTTCGGTGCTAGACTGATATTTGAGTAAGCCAGACAGAAGCCAGAAAAAGATATTTATCAGAAAAGTCATGATCAAGCTAGAGGTTTAAAGACTGAGCGGGTTCCAATTATTTTTATTCATAAATATTTGACACAATTCATACCAGGTAAGCAAGAGGGCTACGCCACTACTACCAAATCATTACCCGAACAGCTTATACGCTCAATTCCAGTATAAACTCCATGCAAATTAAGCGCAATAGAATTAATGCGTTTTAATACATGACATCCGATTGATTAGATAATTCTCTTAAAAATATCTCTAACTGTTGTAGGGCTTGAAGAATTTTATTGAGTTCTTGATTAATTCTATCTTGAATTGATAAATTAGTCATAATTCGACCCCCTGAGCAATTGCCTCTAAAATATAAGGATGAGCCTTTTGAACTTCTACTAAATCCACCTCAAAATCCTGTCCATTATCTAACTCTGCTATCGCCTTAAAATAATCTTTCTCTGGTAAATCCCAAACCGCTAAATCAGGATCAGAATGGGGAGTTATTTCTTCATAATTTAACAATGAACCAAATAAAACAACTTTCGTGACGCCATACTTCTCTTTAAGGAGACTAGCACATTTTTGAGCAATTTTTAACCCTGCTTGTTGCCGTTGTTTCATCTCTAATAGAAATTGTTCACGGTTTGCTCTCGCTGCTAAAACTTCAGCAATAATCTCTTGTTTTCGTTCTTCAGTTAACTGTGTCATTATGATTACCCCTAAATCATTGAATATCAATAGTTTCTATGATAGCAATTTTTGTCATAAGCGATCGCCGATTTTGTCGGTTGGGTTGAGCAATAATAACTTTTGTCTGTCAAATATTAGTGACGCTTGAGCGAAACCCAACCACACCAATGTCGTCAATAATGTTGAGTTTCTAACTGGTATTAGTGCATTACGCTAACGCTAACTCACCCTACACGCTAACTTTTATCTCATCGGTAAAGATTGCAATCCAAAACAGAGACCTTGACAGACTCTTGTTAGAAAATTTAAATCCAAAGTAGCGATTGTATCCTGAGAACTATGATAATAGGGATTACGCATATTAGCAGTATCTGTCACCATAATTGCCGAATAACCGCAATCCCAAAAGGGAGAATGATCGCTGCGTCGAGTATCGGGGACGATATAACCTCCAAAAATTACCGGCAACCATTCGCAGGGAGTCTGATTTTCTCTCATGACTCGACTAAGAAAATTTAAATCCTCGCGGGTTTTGAGATTGCCAATCAAAGCGATAAAATCCCCGGTGTTGGGGTAAAAATGTTCTAGAAAAGCTGGATATTTTTGAGAATGGGGATTTTTATCACAGTAACCGAGCATTTCTAAGGATAACATTAACCTTAAATCCTGCTTAGTTTGTTTTAATTTTTCTGCGTAGGCAATGCTGCCCAGTAATCCGTATTCTTCTAGATCAAAGGCAATTAAACGAATTGGATAATTAGCCTGATTCTCCCCAAAAAACCTGGCTAATTCTAATAATACCGCTAATCCCGTGGCGTTATCGTCGGCCCCTGGCGACCCCGGCACCGTGTCATAATGAGCGCCAATTAAAATCGGAGGTTTTTGACTGTTGTTAGGCAAATTCAAGATTAAATTTTCGTAAACTTTTCCCTGAAATGAGAAAAAATGTGATTCAACCTTTCCCCAATTGCCTAACTCTTGCCGTAGGTATTCTCGCACATAAAAATGTCCTTGACTAGAGAAAAAAGGGTTTCTTTCTCGGACAATTTGTTCTAGGTGTTGGCTTAAGCGATCGCTAAGAAGATCAAACATTGATAGCAGCAGATAATTTAATCAAAAGAGCCAATGGATAGAGCAACTGAGGGAAAAATCGGGGAAAATAATAATTGTTAATTATAAAATATTCTGTGAAGCTAAAATCATGACAAATCTCCAGTGGACTAGCTATGAGTGTATCGTGGTTGGGGCAGGATTAGCAGGATTAATCGCCGCGCGGAATCTCCAGAGGCAAGGTCATCAAGTTCTGGTGATCGAAGCGCGAAATCGTTACGGTGGTAGGATGTCTGGTCAATATCTCCCCTCCGGACAGTGGATCGATCGAGGTGGTCAGTGGGTGGGTCCAACCCAAGAGCGTTTTTTGTCCCTCCTCGATGAGTACAAAATACGTCGTTTTCCCTCTCCCAATCAGGGAAAAACCGTCCTAGTGTTCAACAACAAACGCTATGAATTCAACGGTTTTTTTCAAGGTTTCCACGAGGGAGAAGTACCCGATATCGGCCCGGCAGAATGGCAAGATGCGATGTCAGCATGGGCGCGTTTTCAAGAACTAGCTAAAACCCTACCTTCCGGTTATCCCCAAAGCAACGATCACACCAAAAAACTAGACAGTAAAACTTTTGCCCAGTGGATTGAAGAAAACACCAGCACAGATTTTGGTCAATGGTATTTTGCTTATATGGTGCGTGCAGTGGGTTTTCTCGGGCCGGCCGAACCCCAGCAAGTCTCACTGCTGCACGTTCTTTGGGGACAAAATTGCGCCCCTCAGGCCGAACATCCAGAAGCCGAACTGATCCATGGCGGAGCCGGACAAATTCCCGACAAGATCGCGGCGGAATTAGGAGAGCGAATTCGACTGGGGGAACCAGTTGTTCGCCTTAATTATGACTCGGCCGGTGTCACCATAGAAACCACCCAGAACACTTTTACCGCCAAATTTGCCATCATTGCCATGCCGCCCCATCTTGCCGGCCGCATTATTTATCATCCCCCGCTGCCACCCCAGCGAGAACAACTAACCCAACGAGTACCGATGGGATGCTGCGCTAAAATCCTGATTTCCTATGAGCAACCTTTCTGGCGAAAACAGGGACTAGCGGGAGTTGCTCAGGGGAATTGTCAATGGTTGGAACTCTGTGCCGATAGTTCCGATCCCGAAACCGGCGTCGGGGTAATCGCCACCTTTGTGGTTGGCGATCGCTATATTCGTTGGCGCTCAATGAGTGGCCCAGCGCGTCGTGCCGCCGTCCTCTCGGATTTAGCTATTTATTTCGGTCAAGAGGCTCTTTTCCCGATCAGTTACGATGAGGTGGATTGGCCCGGGGATCCCTGGACTGGTGGCGCCTATGCCGCTTTTATGCCCCCCGGAGTCTGGACAAGTTTCGGCGAGGCTCTTTTTACTCCCGTCGGACCGATTCACTGGGCCGGCTCAGAAATGGCTGATCGCTGGCCAGGATTTTTTGAGGGAGCGATCCGCACCGGTGAGGCAGCGGCTGATCGAATCGCCTTGCTTTTGCGGGAAAAATGAGCATTTACAGGGCTAGGACACCTTTTAGGTCAAAAAAATCCTCATAGTCAAGTTTCGGGGGCTAATAGGGCAAAAAAATCCTAAATCATCACTATTTCGCCCTGGTAATGTTCGACGAAATGCTGGACACGATGACGATATTCTTTAATTGTCCGATCGACCCATTCCCGCTGCTCACTGTTAGCATAGATATGCACTAAAGGTTCTCCAGCATCGGGTAAAATCAATACCCAGTCATCATTAAGGGGATTAATCACCTTCACCCCATCGATTAACTCTAGATTATCGGTAGCGTGAGTTTCCACCAGATAGCGCATCAAGGATCCCTTGACTTTCCAAGGACAACGCACCGCCGTATTCTTATTGTAAATGCGCGGTAACTCGGCCCGTACCTGAGCTAGAGAACGTTCCTGAATGGTTAACATCTCCAAAAGTTTCGCCACGCTGAACATGGCATCGAAACCGGGATGTAATTGCGGAAAAATAAAGCCAGTTTGCCCAGAGCCTCCTAAAACCACATTAGGATTGGTTTGACATCCTTCCATTAAAGCGCTAGGACTGGCTTTTGTCCGCACCACCCGGCCATCGTGACGACGTGCGATCTGTTCCACGGCACTAGAAGCATGAACCGGCACTACCACTGTACCGCGAGGATGGGCGGTCAGAATTGTATTCACCATTAGAGCAGTTAATTGTTCCCCGCGAATCGATAAACCACTCTCATCGACGAGGACTAACTGTTCCCCATTGGCCGAAACCTGTACACCTAAGTTCGCTTTCAGGGCCTCCACCACATGGCCCAATTGATGGATCAGTAACTCTCTTTCCTGCATGGAAAGGGCATTCTGACGTAAACTGGCATTGAGAACCACGGCATCACAGCCAAATTTGGCCAGTAATTCCGGTAAAATTGCCCCTGAGACTCCGTAGGCGTAATCAATGACAATTTTGGAGCTACTATTGCGAATGACCTCCACATTTAGCTGAGTTTCAAAGGTTTTGCGGTAATTATCGAGAATATCAGCCGGATAGGACATACTGCCGATTTCCTGCATTCCCACCCGTCGCAGATCTTCTTTGAAATAGGCCCCTTCGATTTTCTTTTCCCTCGCTTTGGAAACATTAATCCCTTTTTCGTCTAAAAACTCGATTAAGAGAAAATCCGGGCGATCGGGATGAATACGAACGTGAATGCCACCGACTACGTTTAATTTAGCCACTAAAGTCCGCGAAATCGGTAAAGCATTCGCTTGTAGGTTTTGGATATTAACTCCCACGGACATTAAACCGGCAATCAGCGATCGACTGACCATGCGCGAGACACTACGTTGATCCCGGGAGACGATTACCGTTGACCCCGGTTTTAGAATGGAACCGTAGGATGCCCCCAGTTTAACGGCGAATTCGGGCGTGATATCGATGTTAGCGAGGCCCGATACTCCTCGTTGACCAAAGAGGTTTTTATGGGCAGTATTTCCCCAAATCAGGTTAATATTGAGGATGGCTCCCGATTCGATCTGTTTACTCGGCCAGACTCTCACCCCGGAATTGATCTGCGCTTCTTCCCCCACGATCGATAATTGTCCGATCACCGCACCTTCGTGTACCTGGGCCCGTCGATCGATTCTGGTTCCCCTAGCGATCGTACAAGCGGCTAAATTGACCTCATCCCCGATCACCACACCATTCCAGAGGATGGGACGTTTCAGATCGGAACCGGCACCGATGGTGACATTATCGCCGATAACCGAACCCCTCTCGATCAGAACATTTGCACCAACGCGGCAATGATTGCCGATCATGGCCGGGGCCTCAATCTGGGCGCTAGGATCGATATAGGTATTAGTGCCGACCCACACTCCGGGGGATTTTTCTCGATAGGGAAATTCCAGGTTAACTTTGCCAGATAAAGCGTCGTATTGCGCTTCTCGGTAGGCCTCCAGATGACCGACATCGCACCAATAACCATCGGCCACATAACCATACATAGGTTCGCCCCTTTGCAGCAGCAGCGGAAACAAATCTTTAGAAAAGTCGGTTTCTTCTTTGTAGGGGAGATAATCGAGGACTTCTGGTTCGAGAATATAGGTTCCGGTGTTGACGGTATCGGAAAAAATCTCGCTGGTGGATGGTTTTTCGATAAAACGGCGAATTCTGCCTTCTTTGTCGGTAATCACTACCCCAAATTCGATCGGATTGGCAACCCGCGTCAGGACGAGGGTTGCTTTCGAGTTTTTGCTTTTATGGAATGCGATCGCTTTTTGCAGGTCAAAATCGGTGATACTATCGCCACTAATCACCAGAAAGGTATCATCTAACCATTCGGCAATATTTTTCACACATCCTGCGGTGCCTAGGGGTTGATCCTCCTCCACAGCGTAGGTGATTTTTACCCCAAAGTCGCTGCCGTCTTGAAAGTAGTCGCGCATGACATCGGGGAGATAGTGCAGGGTGGTGATAATTTCGGTAATGTCATGCTTTCGCAGTAAATTAATAATATGTTCGGCGATCGGACGGTTGAGAATCGGAACCATCGGTTTGGGAAGATCACAAGTAAGCGGACGTAATCTTGTCCCTGAACCACCTGCCATTAGTACCGCTCGCATAACTTCCTCCCAAGGCTATCTTTTCGCCGTTTTTAAATAGTTTTTGCAAATTATGGCTTTAGTTTTCCTATCTCGATCGAGCTAGTTCCTAACCGGCATTCTAACACCGTCTCCCGGATTCAGGACAATATTTTCTTTTCCCAAGCCGGCAAAACCCAAGCTTACAATGGGAGATGTGAATTGTCTAAATCTAAGGATGAGATGGCATGAGACTCGTTATTTTTATCTTAATAATTTTTTATGGTGTCGGTGGTTGGAAATTCTGGAACGGGTACAGAAGCACTAATTTTAGTTCCAGTTTACCCAATCGTTTAGCTTTAACACTGTTCTGGCCGCTTCTGTTGGCTGTTAATCCCGCCTATCGCAAGAATTTTCAAAAAGCCCTCAAGGGCAAATAAAATTAACATATTGCCAAGGTTGCGGCCATAAAACAGAAAGTAGCTGGGTATCGATGGCAATCAACAGTTTAGCCATGAATGGCTTATCATGGTTAGGGAAAAAAGGGGTCGTAGCTCAGTTGGATAGAGCGAGTGCCTCCTAAGCACTAGGCCGCCGGTTCGACCCCGGCCGATCCCGCCTTTTTCAGTGAACAGTAAACAGTGAAAAGAGACCGGGAAACTGCTATTTATAGCGCTTTTCACGTTATTGAGGTATCGACAAGTTTTGCCAACAAAGGACTTAAGCTCCTTAAACAGTGAAAAGAGACCGGGAAACTGCTATTTATAGCGCTTTTCACGTTATTGAGGTATCGACAAGTTTTGCCAACAAAGGACTTAAGCTCCTTGCCCATGCCTCATTCTGATGAAAACTGCTATAGCGTTCATTATCAAAATATCTACGGGCTTAATTAAGCCCGTAGGCACGGCTACGGGCAACTTCTAGAGGTTAGGCTTGATCGCTTCTGTTCTCGTTAATCTGTCGGATGATTTCAATCATTTGAGCGTGTCGATCATCCATTCTCTCTAGATGCCGGTAAAAATCGGCTTGAGTCTCATAAAAATCTGATTGTGCGCTTGCTATTCGAGCTAGGTAATCGTAAAGCCCTTTTTTCTCCTGTTTCCGTTCTTCGCGGTCACTAGCGACGGCATCAGCTAGGGATTGAATAGCGCGAGCGTTCGATTCCACTATTTTCTCGATCCGCTCTAATCTGTCTTCTGACATTTTGGTAAACTCCTAATAGACTAATTTCTTGTCCCCCACCGATGCCCGTCGGATGGCGGAATAATACTAAATCCGTTGAGTATAGGCTATATATCAGGACAGCCGAACGGCAAAAGGCAAAAGGGGGAATAAATAACCAGTTTTTAATAACCGGATTTAGTATCACTCAAAACTTAAAACTGATCACTGATCACTGATAACTGCCAGCAATTCTCATTTTAAAAAGTAACAAGTGATACAGACAGAAACAAAGCTTTAGGCAAGCTACAAAATGCGCTCCCGCGAGTGCGACTGCATCGCAGAGAAGTGAGTATATAGAGTATTTATACTCAAAATATTTGAAAGATGGGAGAAATCTAGAACAAAAGTTCTCTACATCAGAAAGAGAACCAAATAAAA
>NZ_JAPZSS010000317.1:0-27905 GCF_027532015.1 Microcystis sp. LE19-131.1A
TTTTCTCCTGTTTTCTCCCCTTTGCTATTAATAAAAGTTATATTTTCTCTGAATTATCTCAACAAAAACTTATCTTCTCAATCGGCTTGAATAATCAATTATCTTTCTCCTGCTGCCCCCTTACTTTTTCAGCAAGCCCTAGTTAGGGTTTGCTGGTTCTATTGGCTCAAAATCTGGTTTTTTGGGGGGAAACCCCCGAAAATTTCTCATATTACCCCCAGTTTGGCCTAGGGTTTTCCGAATTGACGTTGATAAACTACTTCTTCCTTGCCAGATTCCAGTTTAATATCCGAGCGAGGATAGGCCACACATAACAAAGCATAGCCTTCTTTTTGCAGGTCGGGGGATAATCCCATGCCCTCTCCTTGTTCGACGCTACCCTGGGAAAGTTGAGCGGCGCAGGTAGTACATACGCCCGCATTGCAGGAACTGGGTAAGTCAATCCCCGCATCGTAGGCCGCCTGTAGTATAGTTTGATCTTCCCTAACTTCGATCGTTTGTATTTTTCCTAAATGAGAAATTTCTACTTTGTGGGTTGTGGTCATAGCTAATGAATGATGCTTTTAACGTCACCTATTTTATCATTCTAGATTGGGGGCTCTTCTGGTTTCTGTGTGGAAACGAGGTCTATACTGATAGTTTTTTTCCAAAAATAGTCCTAAAAGTGTTGCCTAGTAAGCATTTCACGATTCTATAAGCAAAAATTATCGACCCTGGTATGTACTCCCGTCACGAGCGTCTTTAGTTGCGCTTTTCCTCCCGGGACTGCCGTGATTAACTTTGTCCAAGCTGTCATCCTTTTAACCACATTATAGCCGCGACTGCGGGCTAACTCATCCAAATGAGCGATCGCACTGTCCACCTCTACCCCCATCACCCGTTCTGACAGGTGTAGGTTTATTACAAAGAGGTGAGCAGTCACACACTCAAGGTGAGAAAATCAAGCTAGAGAGGCTCTTCTAGGTTCTGTGTGATAAGTTTAACTTACATTATGATCGATCTTTGTGTCCTTTGTGTCTTTGTGGTTCGTTCCACCCCCTCGCTAGGAGGAATGTATCTTAGAATACATTTTACCCACCAAACCTGGGAGAGCCAAAATTCGGCTCTTCTAGGTTCTGTGTGATAAGTTTAATTGACATAGGATTGATCGATCTTTGTGTCCTTTGTGTCTTTGTGGTTCGTTCCACCCCCTCGCTAGGAGGAATGTATCTTAGAATACATTTTACCCACCAAACCTGGGAGAGCCAAAATTCTTTAACCTTGTCACAAGTAAAGGTTTTTCTTTTGTCAGGGTGAATCTCTTGGAAAAGTTTTTCTGTGACTCTATTGATTTCCGATGCGGTTTTGTTTTTGGCTAATCCTGCTACTAAAAATTTCGAGGCTTTGTCCATATATGTAACGAGAACTCCTAGATGATTGCCTCCAATCATTGTGTCACTTTCCCAATGACCGATTTCGGTTTTCTGGTCAGCAATTGCTGGTCGCTCGCTGATATCTACACGCCCGGTCATCTCTCCACGCTTACTTTTTGCTCCATTTCGACTCTTTCTTTTTCGGTTCTTCCGAACTTACACTGTAGAAAATTCCTCAAGCTCCCTCTCTGCACAGCAATGCTCTAAAGTTGATAAATATCAATCTAACAAAAATTCAAAGCCTTAGTGTACAAGCTTTACAAGCATAAGTTGTTGATAGTTTTACATGACAGGTTCGGTAGAGCCAAATCTTGTCTCACCCAGGGCAATAGTCGTGAAGTCGTGATCGCTTCGGTAATAGCACTCGACATAAAAATTAGCTCACCAATCTAGATAAAATTTCTCGATGAATTAAAGCTCGATCGATTAAAAAATGTTTGCGATCGCTGGTTAATCCCTCTCCATTGGCATAAAAATTAATCCAAGCATTACTAATATCATTAACTGTTTCTGGTAACTGATCTAATTCCCAACCCTGCATCGGTACTTCGGCAATTAATCGCGACACTTTCGGATCATAACTAAGGGCAAAACAACGACAATCTTCTGCTGCGGCCATAATTAAACTATGAAAGCGCATTCCGATCACCATTTCTACCCCGCGAAATAAGCCTTTTAACTGTCTTGGATCCTCTAAGCTAATGATTTGATAATTTTCCCTTAATTGACGTGCTACAGCTTCACAGAGGGGCAAATCCCGCGACTTTTGAAAAGGGACTAAGAGAATAAACGCCCCCGTACTGGTTTGCAAATGAATTAAAGCTTGGGTTAATTTATCTAATTTTGCTGGGGTTAATAGGGGATGGGGACGTAAATTGACGGCGATTCTTGGGGCGGGTAAATCCGATAACCCCTTGACTGATTGAGCTTCTAAAGCCCATACTGGATCGGGGGCAACAATGGGACTAATACCCCAATTGGCGACTAAATGAGCCGAAGTATCATCGCGCACACTAACTAAACTACATTGTTTTAAGACTTTTTTGGTTAACCAACGGGTAAAAGGTCTATTTAATGGTCCAATTCCCTGCCCCCAAGCAATAGTTTTTAAGCCCAATAATTGAGCAAGAGCCATTAAACCACCGTAATAAATTGGACTGGCAAAACTGGTGACATCCTGCATTAAACTGCCACCACCCCAGATAAATATATCGGCTTTTTTAAGAGTTTGAAAAACTTGCCACCAATCCCGACTAGGACAGGTTTCCACCCCATAACGTTGACTGGTTTCTCTGGGATTATTTGACAAAACAATAGGTTTAATTTCTGACGGCAGCATCTGCAATAGAGACACTAATAATGCCTCATCTCCTCCGTTTCCTCTCCCATAATATCCACAAATTACTGCACGCATATATTCAGTTATCAGTTATCAGTTATCAGTTATCAGCCAGAAAAAGGCAAGAGTCAAAAGGCAAAAGTATGGTAAATTTGTCTCCTGTCTCCGAGTCTCCTGTCTCCTTTGTCCTCTTTGTTACTTTTTCCTTGAAAAATGTCTCTTAGTTTCTTAAGTTATGCCGTCAGCTACAAGTTAGTAGTGACCAGTTTTATTCGATTCAGTTATCAGTTTATCTATTTTCTTATTCCCACTCATAACTAATAGCTTAAACCTGATCACTGGTTACTGATCACTGATCACTGATTTAGTCGTCCATTTGCCAGGGTTCGGTGATGTTGTTTTCATCGAGGATATTTTTGGCTCTTAAAATCAAGATCAATTCACCTAGTATGGTGACATCGGGGGAACTATCAAACCATTGTAAAGAGACGGAATTATCTCTCTCTACTAGATAATAATTGTTCACGTCCCATTCGGCCAAAACTCGATCGATTACTAATAACACTTCCTCAGACCTAGTGGCAATCGATCGAGGTAATTGATCGCTAGGCCATAAAATAGCTACAGGATCGATCGCCTTGAGAATTGCTTGCCAACCGGGGAGAGGCACAATCGTTTGTTTATCCCCCACCGTTACCAGTCGAAAAGGTTCCTCGACGCTCAAACTTTCTGTGTGTTTTATATCAGTTACCGTCACCGGAAATCTGCCTACTAAAGGAATAATTCTGGCTAATTCGTCCTCATCCTGTAAACGATGGACGGGCAGCAGGGGAGCGCTACGGGTGGGAGTAACGGTAAAATCTTGTAGTAAGGACTCGATCGCCTGTCTGGCCGAGTCAGAATGGGCAAATTTCAAACCTTTAGCGATTAATTTCGCTCTTTCGGCTAAATCCCGCTTTTGTTTGCCCCGTTTCCAACACTGATAAGCGATCGCATCTCCAGGATGACGGGTAAATTCACTGGGAATCTGGGATAAACGGGAAAAATCTTGGATAGCTTTGGCGATATCGTGTGCTTCAGCCACCTCAATCCTTTTTTCTGCCGCTAATTTCGCTGCCCCCAATCTTTGTTCTTGGTTGAGAATCCGTAATTCGTATAGCACATCACTGCGCGGCCCGATGTAGTAACTTAACAAATCTTCATCTGCTCCCGATTTGATTAAACTCTCAAAAACTTGGGCAGCGACAATAATTAAATTTTGTTGGGCATTTTGAAACCCGGTTTGTTCAAAAATTAACTGGGAATCGTAGCCAGCTTTTTGCAGTTTTTGACATTTTTGCCCCCAATTCACCCAATTTCCTTCCTTATGAAGCAGCGAGCGCATTAATTCGGTCGCTTCCGTTTCGCTGATTCGATCATCTGTACTGCGAGGCTGTTCTGTCATAGACAACTTGATCAAGCTACAATAACTAAAATTTATCTAATCCCTCAAAAATCTTCAATAGCAATTAAGGTTAACAGGATAGACTAGATAGTAACAGGATAGCTGACAATCACCCCCTTCGTACCTGTTAGGGCAAGTTTATCTTCAATGTCTAGATTAAGAGTTAATGGAAGCATTCCCTCCTCGTCCACAACTAACCCCGGTCAAAGGACGATGAAAACCAAGCGTCACCCCAAAGATAGCGCCTTGGGTTTAGTCTCTACCCTCAGCTTTCCGGCGATCGTCGGGACGGCGGATATGATGCTAAAATCGGCAGAAGTTACCCTCGTGGGTTACGAAAAAATTGGCGGTGGTCACTGTACTGCGATCGTGCGTGGTAATATTGCCGATGTGCGGTTAGCAGTGGAAGAAGGGGCAAAAACCGCGGCACAGTTCGGACAATTGGTATCTAAATCGGTTATTCCCCGACCGATGCCCAATTTAGAGGTAATTTTCCCAATTGGTAGCCGTTTAGCTGAAATTGCCCAAAGTCAACGGGGTTTCAGCAAACTGAGCAATATGTCGATCGGTCTCTTGGAAACCCGCGGTTTTCCCGCTATGGTGGGGGCAGCCGATGCCATGTTAAAATCGGCCGATGTGCAGTTAGCTTCCTACGAAACGATTGGGGATGGTTTGTGTACGGCCATTATCCGGGGTTCCGTCGCTAATGTGGCCGTGGCCATTGATGCGGGAATGCGGGAAGCAGAGAAAATCGGTGAACTGCACGCGGTGATGATTATTCCCCGTTTATTGGAAGATTTAGAACATACCCTACCGGTGGCCAGCT
This sequence comes from Microcystis sp. LE19-131.1A, assembly GCF_027532015.1. Classification (NCBI taxonomy): domain Bacteria; kingdom Bacillati; phylum Cyanobacteriota; class Cyanophyceae; order Chroococcales; family Microcystaceae; genus Microcystis; species Microcystis sp. LE19-131.1A. Next base: position 5,022 of record NZ_JAPZSS010000317.1, read on the forward strand.
ACTGGTTAGAAACCCCCGAACCTTTACCGATGTTGTTACCCAATACTGTCCGGGAAAAACAACGGGAATTGGTCGCTTTACCAGAATTGGAAAAAACCAAAATACCGATTCGTCGCCAAGAAATGCAGGAAAAAGTGTTAGAAGAAGTGATTCCCGTGGAAGTTATCACCGATGAGGACAATTATTAATTTTTATTTTCAACCTTGCTCCTATGCTGCTAAAAGTACAGGAGCAAAAGGTTGAATTAGGATTTGCGGCAAAAAGTTTGTTGGTGGGTGTGGATTTCCCAGTAAAAAATCTGTGCAGAAGCACCCGACAATTAAACCAATCGAATAATGATAAATTTTTGTCAAGGGGTGCGGTCAGATCGAATAATCGTCGCTAGAATTGGCCTAATTGTCAGGAATTTAGTTAAACAAGGTTTTTGACAATATGCTAATCTGGCTAACAGGCTTTTGGGCGTGATATAGGGAAAAGTTCGGGCGGTTGCGTCTAAATAGAGTGATATGCCAAAAGTTGACCCATATCGTTAGTCTGGAGAGTGTTATACGGAAAGTTTCCGGATAATATGTAGTTAGAACCTCTTAAATAGTGGGTCTGCAAGCTCAATGAAAAAAGAACGAAAATTTTCCGACTACAAATCCGAAGCTGAGGCGTGGATCACACTCGCCACAGGTGAGTATTACCCAGATATTCTCCCTGACGCTTGCCGATTATATGAGCCAGTTCTAGTCGAGTTTGGGCTATTGCTAAAGGCATCACATTCTTCCACTAACTTTTTCACCTCTATTATGGACACGAGGAATCAGTGGATGCGTACGCAGCTTTGCCGTGTATTTAAGAAGTACGTTAGCCCACAAACACCAGTTGAAATGTTAAAAAGAAAAACAGACGCAGATAAAATATGCGCTCAGTTTGGTGATGCTTTCAGGAATATTGTCGAAGTCCAACAAAAATTTGACAGTCGCCCCATGCCCGACGAAGCTTTATGCGCAGTGCTTTGGGAATACAAGGACCGCGGTAAAAAAGGCTATGACTTAACTGAAAGGTTATTCGATGTTCTGCGCAGCCAGCATATCGGGTTTGTTGTTACAGGCCCTCAAAGAGCAGGTAAAGATGTGCTGCTAGGAAATGTTTTTAAGGATTATCCGAAGCCAGATCGTCCAGTGGACTTCGTTATCTATGAAGGCAAGAAAGTGCTTGCTATTGGTTTGGCTCGCTACGACTCAGATCGCGGCGGTGCACAGGAGGACGATCGCACAGGTCAATATCGTGAAGTTGCCCAAGAGATTCTTGACTATGCAGACAGTCATGGATTGCCACATATCAAAGTAATTTATGTGAATGACGGCCCAGGCCTCTTACTTGGTTCTATGTGGAATGATTACGCTTACATCGAAGATCAATGGCCAGACCGCGTAAAGGTTGTCACGCTGCGCATGGTTCCAGATCGCATCACATCTGAATGGTTGAGGTCTTAAGTATGGCGGTTCCAATTCCAGGCATGGGAAATCGTACAAAAGGGGAAAGGGTGTCGCCTCTGGACACTAATGGTTTTCGCCTAGATTACCCCGGAAAAAAGGCACAAGAAGATATTCTTGCGCTTCCCGCAGGACACTACTCGCCAAATTCGGCATATTCAGGCGGCGATAATAGGCTTTACCACGCGGACAACTTGGCTGTACTTGCGGCTTTAGCGAAGGATGAAGCCGTAAGCGGAAAAGTGAAACTTGTTTACATCGATCCTCCATTTGCAACTGCATCATCCTTTGAGTCAAGAAAACAAAACCATGCTTATGACGATCATCTTGTTGGACCTGATTTTGTTGAAACGTTACGCGAACGCCTAATTTTAATTCACCGTTTGTTGGCCGATGATGGTTCGCTATACCTTCACCTTGATGAAAGAATGATTTTTCATTTTCGCGTCGTCTTAGATGAAATTTTCGGAGAGAAAAATTTCCGAAATTGCATAACGCGCAAGAAGTGCAATCCTAAGAACTACACGAGAAAGACATACGGAAATGTAGCCGACTACATTCTTTTCTACACAAAGAGCGATAACTATGTATGGAACCGACCAATTGAACCATGGGATGAAGTTAAATCAGTAAAGGAGTATCCATGCCTTGATCCCGATGGGCGCAGATACAAAAAAGTACCCGTCCATGCTCCCGGTGTCCGTAACGGGGAAACAGGTGGGGAGTGGAAAGGCAAGCTGCCGCCACCCGGAAAGCATTGGCAATATAAACCGTCAACCCTAGATGAGATGGATGCCCGTGGAGAGATTTATTGGTCGCCAACGGGAAACCCGCGCCGAAAAATCTATCTTGAAAATAGCGCTGGAATTCCAGTGCAAGACATTTGGATGGACTTTCGTGACGCGCATAATCAAAACATTCATATAACCGGCTATCCAACGGAAAAGAATCCTGCACTTCTTTCTAGAATTATTGAAGCATCATCAAATCCCGGTGATCTTGTCCTAGATTGCTATGCAGGGTCTGGAACCACATTAGTGGTGGCATCAGAGCTTGGGCGAAAATGGATTGGTGTTGATCGTAGCCAGGAGGCTATTACAACAATATTGCATAGGATGGCTAATGGCTCGGATCGTATGGGTGATTTTGTCAATGAGAAATCCAAAAAAGTTTCATTGCCACTATTCAGCATTGCCGACTTCACACTGTTTGAAGAGGCTGCGGAAGAAAACATTCAGCCTAAAGATGCTGACATTACATCGCCAAACGGGGTTCTAACAATTCGTTCCAGCGGACGCGCTCAAGCGCGCCGCTGAACTTATCCGTTATGCTGAACCAATAAGCTGTAGTGCGATGCCGAAGGCACTGCGTAGCAGTACGCAATTTTGTAGGGTGCGTTCCCTAATCTGGCTCCTACTACTCCACTAATAGATTTTTGGAAACGCACCATGCACATTGATTGAAACTGTGGGTTAAAGTGCGGTCGCCGATCTTAATAAGCTATATTAACAACAATACTTAAAGAGAAGGCTTAAAATGGTTAAATCAACTTTGTACACGACAGCAAAAGTCCTACCGGGAAATAGAATTGAAATTGAATCTCCAGATCTGACTGTAGGACAAACTGTTGAGGTAGTTATTTTGGTTGAAGAAGTTAGTTCTGATTCTTCTAGCACCGAAGATATATCTCCATCTTTAAAACAGCGTCTTGCTTTTCTGAAGTTACCAATGACTGAACGGAGGAATATTCTCAAAAGTCAAGCCGATATAATGCTCTCTCACTATCAACAAGATTCTGAATGGCAGCAGTTAATGGCCGGTGACATCATTGAGTATTAACCCTGAGCTGCCAAAACGTGGAGAAATTTGGTTAGTCAACTTCGATCCTACTGTTGGTGCAGAAATCAAAAAATTGCGTCCTGCCGTCGTTATCAGTTCCGATTCAGTAGGAAAGCTTCCTATCAAGCTTATTGCTCCTATTACAGACTGGAAAACATATTTTTCAGCAAATTTCTGGCACGTTAAAATTGAACCTAACAGTATCAATGGATTGAATAAAGCTTCTGCAATTGATACTCTTCAACTAAGGGGGGTGGATTTACAAAGGTTTATTCATAAATTAGGAAGCGTTTCTGAAATTACAATGCTAGAAATTATAGCTTCCATTGCTACTGTAATCGAATTTGAGGTCTAACAAATGATTGCACCCGACCGTGTGTTAGATAACTCATAATCATGTAAACGTAGTGAATTCAGCTGGTAGGCTGCGTTCCCTAATGTGGCTCCTACTGCTCCAGCGCTCGATTTTGGGGAACTCACCATGCACATTGATTGAAACTGTGGGTTAAAGTGCGATACCGAAGGCACTGGATAGCACCCCTAGATGAGGTTGGAGGGCTTGCTTTAGGACGCTATACTGGTTTATATGGGTTTTCAAGATTAGTGCTATTTCTCATCAAATCCTATGCTAGACTGGTGGTAGATTAGTTATCAACTACTACAAAAAGTTGAATTGGTAAAATACATGAGTACATCAGCAAAATCACTAGAAGAACTGGTGAGACAATTATCGCCCCAGTTAAAGGTTGAAGTACAAACGTTTGTAGAGTCACTTTTAAGTAAATCTAATCAACCTATAAAACGTAAACTCCGTCAAGACTGGGCAGGGATGCTTAAAACTGATTACACATCAATTGAGTTACAGCATCTTGTCTGTTGATTTAGCATAAAGGGTAACGAAGAGCCTGTCTATCTTTTGGTATTAACCTATTTGTGCCTTAAGTCCTTTCCTGTATGAATTTCAGCTCAGCTACTTTTGAGCGTAGTTGCTCTCATCGAATTTTATTTTAAGTTAATTATTTGCATAACAATTCCCGAAGAGCCCAGAATTATACCATAATCGCTGGAAGTATTGCAACCTCGTAAACAAATGAGAATTATTTTCAATAAATCCTTAAGAAAAGATAAATATTGCGAAATGTAAATTTAAATATTCTCAACTATTAACGGCTGTTTGATATAAAAAACTTATAAAAAGTGGTAATTTTTACTGACTGATCACTGATAACTGATCACTGATAACTGATTACTGATGACTGACTGAGGGAAACTTTAAACAGGAGTCACAACTGCTGTTAGAGCGGCAGTAACCGCGTCCATCGGTTGATTACCGTCGATATGGTTAAGAGTCCCCTTTTGACCGTAATAATCTAAAACGGGGGCAGTTTGGTCGATATAAACCTGTAGGCGACGGGCGATCGTTTCTTTAGTATCATCTTGACGACCCCGTTGCATGAGACGCTCAATTAAGACCGTATCTGGTACAGCCAAATTAACCACAAATGTGTAACTATCGGCCAATTCTTCCAGTAATGCGTCTAAAAAGCTCGCCTGTGCCACCGTGCGGGGAAACCCATCAAGAATCCAACCCTTAGCACTGTCAGGCTGTTTTAAACGTTCCTGAATTAAACCCAATAACAACTCATCGGGGACTAATTCGCCCTTTTCCACATAAGCTTGTGCTTGCTGACCAAGTTCTGTCTTCTCTGTAATTGCTTGACGTAAAATTTCACCGGTAGAAATATGGGGAATCGTCAGAGATTCCGCTAATTTTGCCGCTTGGGTCCCTTTTCCCGATCCGGGCGGTCCCAAAAATATCACACCGATCCGTTTGCTCATGGATTAAATATAGGGTTTTAAGGGAAAAAACAACCAGTAACCGCTAAAAGGTCACTGGCTGACTATCTAACTACTGTTTAATCATGCCCTCATAGCGTTGAGAGATGACATAGGTTTGAATTTGTTTCGCCGTATCGATCGCCACCCCCACCAGAATTAATAGGGAAGTTGCCCCCAAACCGCGAAAAGTGGTGACACCGGTGGCGCTTTCTACTACAGTCGGCACAGTAGCCACCAAACTTAAAAAGAGAGCGCCCAAAAGGGTGAGACGATTCAGCACCCCTTCCAGATAATTAGTAGTAGCGGTCCCCGGTCGAATCCCCGGAATACTGGTCCCCATTTTTTTCAGGTTTTGGGACATATCCTTGGGGTTAACGATCAGGGAAGCGTAGAAGAAACTAAAACCGAGAATTAGTAAGCTATAAAAAGCCACATAACCCCAACTATCGGGACGCAGAGCATTAACCAGCTGGACTAAAACCTGACCGACGGGGTTATCCGTGGGTAAAGCTTGCACCAATTGGAAAGGTAAGACCAACACTGCGGAGGCGAAAATAATCGGCATCACGCCCCCTTGATTGAGTCGTAGGGGTAGATAACTGGTTCTTTCCCGATAGAGACGACGACCCACTTGACGACGGGCAGAAACAATCGGAATCCGACGGGTTCCCTCCTGAACAAAAACAATGCCGATAATCATCACCAAGAAAACCAGCAAGAGAATCACCACTTGAGCGATCGCTTGTCGGCCACCCTGTTGAGCAAAAGTAATCGTATCACCGAGGGTTTTTGGTAAAACAGCGACAATGTTGACAAAAATCAGCAAAGATGCTCCATTTCCCAGACCGCGTTCCGTAATCAGTTCCGAAATCCACATCACGAACATAGAACCGGCCACTAAAGCGAGAACCGTAGCGGCGATCGAGGGTAAAGTTCCAGCCACAACGCCGTTAGCCACCAATAAACCGAGAGTAATACCGATACTTTGAATAATTGACCAAGCAAAGGCAATATAACGGGTAATTTGGGCAATTTTTCGCCGTCCTGCCTCTCCTTCATTTTTCTGTAAATCTTCCAAAGAAGGAAGGGCCGCGGTGAGTAGTTGCACGATAATTGAGGCGTTGATATAGGGAAGAATGCCGAGGGCAAAAATCCCTAACGTCGATAATCCTCCCCCGGTGAACAGGTCAAGGATTCCCAAAGCGGCGTTACTTTGAATAATTTCTGCTAATCTTGCCCGATCCAAACCGGGGATCGGTACAAACATCCCAAAACGGAGCAGAACCAGTAAACCCAATGTAATCAACAAGCGACCGCGTAAACCGGCCGCTTGTGCCATTTGCATAAACGTTTCCTGTGCCGTGGGAGCCTTATCACGACTGACGACCATTAACAGTTACCTCTAGTGCAGTTTTTTTTATGGGAAAAAGTAATCGAGGGGGAAAACTTTCTCGATTTTTTTAAGATTTCCCCTGTGTTTCTTATGATATAGCAATCCGGTCTTGGGGATTGGGTGTTAGGGTGTGGGGATTGGGCGTTAGGGTGTGGGGTGTGGGGTGTGGGGAGAACAAAGCTGCCCTTTACCTTTTGCCTTTTGCCTTTTGCCTCCTGTCTCCTGTCTCCTGCCTCCTGCCTCCTAATCTGCTGGGAAATTTATATCTCTTCCCAAGTACCTTGAGCGGCGGTAATTTTCTCTTTAGCACTATTGCTAAAAGCGGCGGCCTTCACCTTGAGGGGAACAGTAATTTCACCATCACCCAGAACTTTTAAAGGGCCGTCGTTACTGGTGAGAATGTTAGCTTTTAGGAGACTTTCTAGGGTAACTTCCGTATTAGCGGGTAAAGAAGCTAATTTTTTCAGATTAACGATTGTGTATTGACGGGGGTTAACCAAAGGAAAATGCTTTAATTTGGGAACCCGACGATAGAGGGGCATTTGTCCCCCCTCAAAACCGGGGCGAGTCCCCGTCCCAGAGCGAGATTTTTGTCCGCGCATTCCCAGACCGCAGCTAGCGCCCTGGCCGGCCGAGACACCCCGTCCCACACGACGACGGCGTTTAGTTGACCCCGGTTGGGGGGCGATTTCGTGGAGTTTCATGGTGATTTTTTTATGTGTACAAATGTTCTACAGATACGCCTCGATCCTTAGCCACTTCCGAGAAAGTGCGGAGGGTTTCCAAAGCGTTAACAGCGGCTCTAGCGTTATTGAGGGGGTTATCGCTACCGAGTTGTTTAGCGAGGATATTTTTCACCCCAGCTAGTTCTAAAACGGTACGGACAGCACCCCCAGCAATAACCCCAGTCCCCGGAGCAGCCGGACGCATAATCACTTGAGCGCCTCCGGAAGCACCCCGGGTGAGGTGAGTGATAGAACTAGCCTTAGTTAAGGAGACTTCAATTAGTTGTTTTTTGCCATCGGCCACGCCTTTACGGACGGCCCCGATCACATCCCCTGCTTTGCCGACTCCCACTCCCACCTGGCCGTTTTCATTACCGACCACGACAATGGCCCGGAAGCTGAGTTTTTTACCACCCTTAACCACTTTACTAACCCGGCGGATCTGGATGACCCGCTCTTGCCAAGTGGTTTCTTTTTCTTTTTCGCGGTTGCCTTTGCGACGTTTTGCCATAGTTTTATCAGTGTTGAAAGGATATTTTAGAAGTTTAAGCCGGCTGACCGAGCCGCTTCTGCTAAGGCTTTGACGCGACCGTGATAGAGATTGCCACCGCGATCAAAAACCACTTGTTCAATGCCTTTGTCTAGGGCCCGTTGGGCCACCAGTTTACCCACGGCAGCCGATGCTTCTTGGGTAGCGGTGGATGCCAATTCCCCGCGCAAGGTGGCCTCTAGGGTAGAAGCGGCCGCGAGGGTATGTTGGGCCACGTCGTCGATAATTTGGGCGTAGATGTGGTTATTAGAACGAAATACGGATAAACGCGGCCGTTCAGCAGTGCCATTAATTTTGCGACGCACACGCTGGTGACGACGACGGACTGATTCTTTGCGACTAAGTTTCATGGTTTATTTTTTACCTCCTTTACCGCCTTTAGCGCCTTTACCGCCAGCTTTACCAACTTTGCGACGGACAACTTCACCAAGATAGCGAATCCCTTTTCCTTTATAAGGTTCGGGGGGACGAACTTCGCGGATTTTAGCGGCAATGTTACCGACCGCTTCTTTGTCGATGCCACTGACGATAACTTGGGTGTTGTTTTCTACGGCGACGGAAACACCATCGGGCATCTCCATCTCCACGGGTTTACTGTAACCAACATTAAGAACTAATTTACTACCCTGCGCCTGGGCGCGGTAGCCCACCCCTTGGATATCGAGGCGTTTTTGAAAACCAGTAGCAACTCCTTCCACCATGTTGGCTACTAGAGTTCTACAGAGTCCGTGGCGTTCTCTGGCGGTACGCGAATCGTCTTGACGGGTAACGAGCAGGGTTTCGCCATCTTTGTCGATGGTGACGGCGGTGGGTAGGGTTCTCTGGAGAGTTCCTTTAGGTCCTTTCACCGTCACGGTAGCACCATCGATATCGACGGTGACTTTATTGGGAATAGGGATCGGGCGTTTGCCAATACGAGACATAACAGTTATCAGTTATCAGTTATCAGTTATCACCGGAAGAGTTATCAGTGGGTCAGCTATCAGGTTTAAACTGGGAAAGGCTGACGGCTGATAGCTTATCCTTGTTTACCAGATGTAGCAAAGGACTTCGCCGCCAACGTTTTGTTTACGCGCTTCGCGATCGGTCATAATGCCTTTAGAGGTGGAAACAATGGCGATGCCAATGCCACCGAGGACGCGCGGTAAGTCTTTACTGTTGGAATAAACTCGCAGGCCCGGTTTACTGACTCTGGTGAGGGTAGTAATGATCGGTTGACGGTTTTTGCCTTTATATTTGAGGGAAAGAACTAATTGAGATTTAATCCCCTCACCCACTTCCTCAAAGTCAGCAATAAAGCCTTCGTCCTTGAGAACTTGGGCAATACTGCGCGTCATCCGCGTGGTGGGAATTTGAGTAGTGGTCTGCCGAACCGCGCAAGCGTTACGGATGCGGGTCAGCATATCCGAGATGGTATCGTTAGCAGACATGAATTACCTGTTTTTCTCCTAAATTGGGATCAACATCAGTGGTCAGTTATCAGTTATCAGTTATCAGTTATCAGTAGGTCAGTTATCAGATTTGAGTATTAAGTGAGTAGTATTAAATAGCAGGTTCCTGCTGTCTTTTCACTCAATCACTGTTGACTGTTCACTGTTGACTGTTCACTGTTTACTGTTTGCTGTTCACTGTTCACTTATTTACTGGTCACTGTTTACTTTTCTCTTGATTGATTTATCTAAAGGGCATTCCCATCTCTTTGAGGAGGGCGCGTCCTTCTTCGTCGTTTTTAGCGGTGGTGATGATTGAGATGTCCATCCCGCGAATTTGATCGATTTTGTCGTATTCAATTTCAGGGAAGATCAACTGTTCACGAATGCCTAAACTGTAGTTACCACGACCATCAAAACTGTTACCGCTGATACCGCGAAAGTCGCGAATGCGTGGTAAGGCCAGATTAATGAGACGGTCTAAAAAAGCGTACATTCGATCGCCGCGCAATGTCACCATGACACCCACGGGCATTCCTTCGCGAATTTTAAAGCCAGCGATCGCTTTTTTAGCTCTAGTCACTACCGGTTGTTGTCCGGTGATGGTGGACAGTTCCTCCTTGGAAGACTCCAAAGCTTTGGCGTTTTGTGAAGCTTCCCCAAGACCGCGGTTAACAGTAATTTTGATAACTTTAGGTACTTGGTGGATATTGGTATAACCAAATTGTTCTTTCAGTTTAGGAACAATGGTTTCTTGATAGGTGGTTTTTAGTTTTTGGCTCATAGTTTTGCTGCTTGCTTTTCCTGGGCTTGGTCAGGAACTAGAATTGATGGGAAACTAATCGATAATTTCGCCAGTTTTCTTCAGTATCCGCACTTTCCGACCGTCTTCGGTAAAGGTATAACCCACCCGACTGGCGATTTTTTTCTTCTCGGAATAGAGCATCACTTTGGAACTGTGAATCGGTGCTTCGTAGGTAACGATTTGACCCGATTCCCCTTCCTGTTGGGGTTTAGTATGTTTGGTGCGGATATTAACTCCTTTGACCACCACGGTACTTTCTTGGGGTAAGGCCCGTAAAATTTCGCCCACTTTGCCCTTATCGGAACCGGCGATTACTTGAACGACATCCCCTTTTTTAACGTGCATTTTTTGCCTTTGGGGCGGGGTTTGAATGTTTTTCTTACTCATTTTTTTTGACCTCAAAGTGTGAAAAGTTTTAGACTAGCCATCAGCCAATTGCCTTGGTACTTTTCACTTTGATCAGAGAACTTCTGGGGCTAAGGAAACAATTTTGGTGTAGTTTTTATCGCGCAATTCCCGAGCGACCGGACCAAAAACCCGCGTACCTTTGGGATTACCGTCATTATTAATAATCACGGCGGCGTTATCATCAAAACGGATGCTCATGCCACTATCGCGACGGACGGTTTGACGGGTCCGCACAATCACCGCAGTGACCACATCGGATTTTTTCACGGGCATATTGGGGATAGCGTCCTTAACCACGGCGATAATTTTGTCACCGATGCCACCGTAGGTACAGTTACCTGTTCCCAGCACCCGCAGACACATTAGTTTCCGCGCCCCGCTATTGTCAGCGACATTTAAGTAGGTTTGTTGTTGAATCACGGTTTTTACCTAGGTGAAATTTAACTATCGGTTAATATTTCCGCCACTTCCCAACGTTTGGTTTTACTGAGGGGGCGGGTTTCACGAATACGAACTCGATCGCCTTGTTTGGCTTGATTTTCTGCGTCGTGAGCCTTAAACTTCTGGGTTTTTACGACGATTTTGCCGTATTTAGGGTGAGGAGAGCGGTTTTCAATGGCTACCACTACGGTTTTATCCATTTTGTCGCTGACCACTACCCCAACTCTTTCTTTAACTGCCATAGCGGGTTATGCCTCCGGGGTGGACTGGGCTAGTTGGCGCTCCCGTTCTACGGTCAATAATTGGCCGAGACGGTGGCGGGTGTGTTTGAATTCGTGGGTTTTTTCCAATCGGCGGGTGGCCTGCTGCAAACGCAATTCAAACAGTTTCTTTTTGGCATCGAGGATAGCGTCGGCGATGTCGTCATCACTCATCTTCCTCACTTCGGCGATTTTCGGTAGAGCCATTAGACAAAATCCTCCTCACGAGTGATAAATTTGGTCTTAATCGGTAATTTTTGGGCGGCTAGGCGCATTGCTTCCCGGGCTATGGGTTCGGCTACCCCGGCAATTTCAAACATAATGAACCCCGGTTTAACCACGGCCACCCAGAATTCGGGGGAACCTTTCCCGGAACCCATCCGAGTTTCTGCGGCTCGTTGGGTGACAGGTTTATCAGGAAAAACGCGGATCCAGATTTTGCCACCCCGACGGATATAACGAGTCATTGCCCGTCTGGCGGCTTCGATTTGACGGGAAGTAATCCAACAGGGTTCGGTGGCTTGCAGGGCGAAATCGCCGAAATTAATCGTATTTCCGCCGGTGGCCAGCCCGCGCATCCGTCCGCGCTGTTGTTTGCGGAATTTTGTTCTTTTGGGACTTAACATGAGCTATTTACCACTGATAAATATTAGGGATCAGCCTTCGCTAGAGCGATCTTCAAACTGTTGACGACGACGCTGTTGACGGCGCGGTGCTTGAGCGGGAACGGCGGCGGCAATTTCTTCTTGGCCGGGGATAATTTCGCCCTTAAAGATCCAAACTTTCACCCCTAGAATCCCGTAGATGGTGCTGGCGGTTTTATAGGAGTAATCGATATCGGCCCGCAGGGTATGCAGGGGAACTCGTCCTTCCCGCACCCATTCAGTCCGAGCGATTTCTGCCCCGTTGAGACGGCCGCTAACTTGAATTTTGATCCCTTTGACTTCAGCCCTTTGCGCCCGTTGGATAGCTTGCCGTACCACACGACGGAAGGAAACCCGTCTTTCTAGTTGTTGGGCTATGTATTCGGCGATCAGATTGGCATCGGCATCAACGCGAGCCACTTCGATGACGTTAATACGAATTTGACGCTGGCCACCGAGGGCTTTTTGTAAACCTAGGCGCAGCTGTTCGATTCCCGTACCACCACGACCGACGACGACCCCGGGGCGAGCGGTATGGATGGAAATATCTACTTGATCGGCCTTGCGTTCGATGCGAATATCGGCGATACCGGCATTAGCGAGGTTTTTCTCGACGTATTCACGAATGCGGCGATCTTCTTGCACTAATTCGGGGTAACGTTTCGCGTCGGCATACCAGCAAGATTTGTGATCTTTGATAACGCCGAGACGAAAACCGAGGGGATGGATTTTTTGTCCCATTGTGGTTTTTTTAGTTAAGGTGATTAGTCTTTGTTGCTAGGAGCGACGGCGACGGTGATATGACAGGTGGGTTTGCGAATTTGGTAGGCGCGGCCTTGGGCCCGGGGTCGAAAACGTTTTAGAGTCGGGCCGCCATCGGCAAAGGCTTGGCTAACCACCAAAGTGGCGGGATCGAGTCCTTCGTTATTTTCGGCGTTGGCAACGGCGGAACGCAGGACTTTCAGAATCGGATCACAGGCCCGGTAGGGCATAAATTCGAGAATAATTAGGGCTTCCCGATAGGAGCGACCGCGGATCTGATCGAGTACCCGTCTGACTTTCAGGGGTGACATCCGAATATAGCGGGCGATCGCTTTGACTTCGTTAGAGGTATCGATGGTCATTTCAGTTATCAGTTATCAGTTAGGTAGGGTGGGTTAGGCGACGACAACTTATAAGACTTAGTTATTAATTTATCTAGTCGCCGTAACCCACCATCTCATAGTTATCTGAACGCTGACCGGGGGCTTGACGGTCTTAAGATTACCGCCCACCGGTCTATTTCCGTCCTGCTTTTTTGTCGCTCTTGGCGTGGCCACGGAAGGTGCGGGTGGGAGCGAATTCACCGAGTTTATGACCGACCATCTGCTCGGAAACATAGACGGGAACGTGCTGTTTGCCGTTGTGAACGGCGATCGTGTGACCGACCATATCGGGAATGATTGTCGAGGCCCGGGACCAAGTTTTAATCACTTGTTTACTGCCCTGGGCGTTGAGTTTTTCGATTTTTTCCATCAGGTGGCCGGCGACAAATGGCCCCTTTTTCAGTGAACGACCCATAATTTTCAGTCAAAAGTAAAGTAATAGTTTCTAACTCTGGGTACGACGGCGCACGATCAGATCGCTACTGCGTTTTTTCTTGTTGCGAGTTTTGCGGCCGAGGGCGGGTTTACCCCAGGGAGTCATCGGGCCGGAACGTCCGATCGGAGCGCGACCCTCTCCACCTCCATGCGGGTGATCGACTGGGTTCATGACGCTACCCCGAACATGGGGGCGTTGACCGCGGTGACGGGTACGGCCGGCTTTACCGAGACTGATGTTTCTCGCTTCGGCGTTACCGACTTTTCCGATGGTGGCGTAGCATTCACGCCGGATCATGCGTACTTCTTTGGAGGGGAGGCGGATGGTAACGTAATCGCCTTCTTTCGCTACCACTTGGGCGAAACCACCAGCAGCCCGCACCATTTGACCACCGCGACCAGGAACGAGTTCGATGTTATGAACTTCTGTCCCTAGGGGGATGCGACTTAAGGGTAGGGCATTACCGACCTCGAAGGGAGCGTTTTCCCCGGCGATGACGGTATCACCAACGCCTAAACCGGCGGGGGCGATGATGTAGCGTTTTTCCCCGTCTTTGTAGAAAAGTAGGGCAATGCGGGCGTTACGGTTAGGATCGTACTCGATCGCCGCTACTGTGGCGGGAATATCCCGTTTATCGCGACGAAAATCGATAATCCGGTAGAGGCGCTTATGGCCGCCGCCCCGGTGACGACTGGTAACGACACCGCGATTATTACGCCCTTGTTTGCTGTGTTTGCGATGAGTTAGGGACTTTTCCGGTTCGGTTTTGGTGATCTCCTTAAAGTCGGAGATGGCCGCCTGCCTTGTCCCGGGGGTTAAAGGTCTAAAAGAACGAATACCCATAGTTTAGTTTTCCGTTATCGGGTTTCTTGGTGGTTATACGTCAGGATAGAGGGCGATCGAGTCGCCAGCTGCTAGGGTCACGATCGCGCGTTTGTATTGGGGTTTGTAACCGAGGAAACGGCCGACGCGTTTTTTCTGACGAGAGGGGCGGCTGGTGTTCACTTTCGTTACTTTTACGTCAAATAGCAATTCGATCGCCGCTTGAATTTCCGGCTTGGTCGCTTTCAATGCGACATCGAAGACGTATTTATTTTGTTCTAGGAGTAGGGTGGCTTTCTCGGTCACGATCGGCTTTAGGATCAGATCGGCGAGTTGTCTGGCTTCAGTTCTAAGCACCATAGACCTCCTCAATTTTAGCTAGGGCTGCGGCGGTGGCGATAACTCGATCGGCTAGGATGACATCATAGACGTTGAGACTATCGGCGCGAATAATTTTGAGATTGCAGATATTACGTCCCGATAAATAGACATTTTCGGGAATTTCCGTCAAAATCAGCAGAATTTTTTCCTCTGGACTGGCTCCCCAGCGACTTAAGGCAGCGGTGAGTTCTTTGGTTTTGGGTTGGGAGAATTGTTCGGCGAAGCTTTCCACCACGATAAAGTTATCGGCCTGGCTGATCAAAGCGGTTCTCAGGGCTAATCTTTTCTCTTTGCGATTGACCTTAACCTCAAAATCTCTCGGTTTTGGTCCGAATATGACACCGCCACCACGCCAGAGGGGAGAACGGATCGAACCGGCCCGGGCGCGACCGGTGCCTTTTTGCCGCCAGGGTTTGCGACCACCGCCGCGCACTTCCGAGCGGGTTTTGCTGGAGGCATTACCTTGGCGGGCCGCCGCTAGATGGCTGACGACGACGCGGTGAATTAGATGTTTGGCGGTTTCGGGTTTAGCGGTTTTCAGTTCCAGGGTGCCTGTTCCCGCTTCTTCCCCTTGCCAATTTTTGACTGTGTAGTTAACCATGGCTTTAATCTTTCCTTGCCCTATTTACCAAATTTCTTGGCGGGGGTGATGTTTAACAGGGTTCCTGGTTTACCCGGGACGGCTCCTTTGATCAGGATCAGGTTGCGTTCGCTATCGATTTTGACCACGGACAGTTTGCGGATGGTCACTTGGGTGGCTCCGTATTGTCCGGCCATTCTCTTACCCGGGAAAACCCGGCCGGGGGTAGTACCGGCACCGGTGGAACCGGGGAGACGGTGGTTTTTGGAACCGTGGGTCATGTTACCGCGCTTGAAGTTATGGCGTTTTTGATAGCCGGAGAAACCCCGTCCGATGGTGGTTCCAGCCACATCGACTAAATCGCCTTCCTGGAAGATAGCGGCGGTAATTTCTTGGCCTAAAGTGTAGGCGGATGCGTCCTCGAGGCGGTATTCGATTAAATGCCGCAGGGGGGAGACACCGGCTTTGGCTAAATGACCGAGTAGCGGTTTGTTGAGGGCTTTTTCTTTGACGGTTTTGTATCCCACTTGAATGGATTCATAACCGTCGGTTTTTTTCGTTTTGACTTGGGTGACGGGACACGGACCGGCTTGAACGACGGTGACGGGAATGGCGACTCCCGTTTTGTTGTCGAAGATTTGGGTCATGCCCAGTTTTGTACCGAGGATACCGATAGACACGGATTGTTCTCTTTATCTTTACTAGACGACAATCAAAAATAACGTGGCCGTGGCTATAGGAGCGAGAAAAATCTTTCCCGCTTTATCAGCCTGCCCAACTTGAATGACTTTTTTGGAGTTATTTAAGCTGGCATCCCGTTAAATTCGTAAGTAGGACTAGACAGGGTTGCTGGTTCTGCCTAGATTGTTGCTGGTCTTTGTTTCTTGGGGACTTAAAGGGTTTATCTTCAGTATCCCGGCGAAGACCGAGCGACCAAGGCGGTTCTGCTCAGTAGTGCCTTTAGCACCACCTAAGACCGATTTTGGCCACGATCAAACATTATATAACATTTGTGACTTTTTAGGCAAGAGGTTTTTTCAGTCACCGGCAATGATCCTATCTAGTCTGGCTGAAGGAAGGGGGGACAATGAGGTTGAAGTCTAGGCTGGGTGCAGGGTCTAGCCTGTGGTTTTTTGGGAAAATCTCCTCGCTGTCACCCTTGAAATTGATTAACTTAATTCTCTCGTCTTCATTGCGGGGAAAGTCTCAAGGTTTTTCCCTATCCCCCACACCCTGTCTCACTTTCAATCTGCTTGTCATCCCTTCAGGTTTCTGGCACTTTTTTAGCCAAAAAATTCGCAAAACTCTTTTATAGCAAGGCTTAAACTGATATTCAGCAGATTGCAATTATAGTATTTATCTTAATGGTGAGGTACAAAGTTTTGGTTTGGGGGAATCGGTCGTTGGTGGTCGCTATCAAATTAGGTTACACTGCTTGATGGGGATTAGTTTCAATGGGGGGGGATGACAGCATTGTACTATCATCCCTTGTTTGGAGGTTAAATCGCTTGCAGGTCTTTTTCTCCGGTACGGATGCGGACGATCTGTTCCACGGGGGAGATAAAGATTTTACCGTCTCCGATTTCACCGGTACGGGCTGCCGAAATCAGCTTATCGACGACCATATCGACTTGCTTATCTTCGACGACGATCTCGATCTTGAGTTTTTGGAGAAATTCGACGGTGTACTCGGAACCGCGATAACGTTCCGATTGACCTTTCTGACGACCGAAACCTCTAACTTCGGAGACAGTCATGCCGACAATGCCCGCGTTAACTAGGGCGATTTTCACCTCTTCCAGTTTAAAGGGTCGGATAATCGCTTCTACTTTCTTCAAAATATCTATCTCCTCGTTGCGTGACGATACCTTCTTGGTGAATTAACTGTTAATTCTAAACGCAGAATCCCGACAATAGCGCTTAAAGTCATGATTTCTTCAATTATTGGCCTTGGCCACAGTCTTCTGTGGTGAAAAATTTCTGGGTGGGAATTGGCCCACCCGAGACCATGAATAAACCAACTAGAGAGATAATCCTAACTGAAGACCAAAAACACCGTGAACTAGCAGTAAAATTAGGGCAATACTGCCGATATAGGCGTGAACAGTTCGGAAAAGTTCTTTTTTCCCGCCAGCGAAGCTAGTGAGGGATAATAATCCATTGAAAGCTAATAAACCGATGGCGATCGATCCTGTCCAGAAATGGCTGCTTTCGAGGATTGGATGTTTCTGTATGACTAGGGATAAAATACCGCCGGTGTAACCGAGAGTGATAAATAAAAATAGCCAGGGGGCGAGTTTGCGGTGATCAGCCCGATTTTTGGCTACTACTTCCCCATCTTGGCTTAAACGGCTTTGCCAACCGGCATAGGCAGTATAACTACCCATAACTAAAACCACGATCCCCATCATGACTGGATGTCCCCAATGAACGATCGGTTCGGGAGTTCCGAGACTGCGAAAGGCAGCGGCGATCGGCTCTAGCGCATCACTTAAACTTTGATTCATGTTTGTTACCTAACTTTACAAAACCCTTTTGCCTAAGATTTTAGCCGATCTCCAGCCTGGAAAAACTGCGGTTAGCTGAAAAAATGTCAAGCCTTCGCTAAATTTCTTAACATTTCCCCTAGAGATGAGCGGAGAAATATAGAATAAAGGCAGGGGAAACTAGGGATCCCCATGGGGATTAACCCCTAGGAGGGCATTATGACTTATCTGCTCAAAGATCGGCGGTCGGCTGGGAGACTATTAGCTATTTACTTGACAGAATATACCAATAGTGCTAGAGCGCTGGTGTTGGCTTTGCCCCGGGGTGGGGTTCCGATCGCCTTTGAAATTGCCCAAAGGTTACATTTACCGCTAGATCTGTGTTTGGTGCGAAAATTAGGTGTACCGGAGCGCAAAGAGCTAGCTTTTGGGGCGATCGGTCAGAATGGGGTGCGGGTAATCAATGAAAGTGTCGTTGAAGACTTGCACCTATCGGAGGCGATGATGGAAAGGGTAGCAAAGGAAGAAATGATCGAATTAGAGCGACGTGATCGTTTATATCGAGGTGAACGCCCCTTTCCGGACGTGACGGGAAAAACGATTATTCTAGTAGATGATGGTATCGCTACGGGAGCAACGATTAAAGCGGCGATTCTGACCCTTAAGGCTGAAAATCCCGATGCTATTATTATTGCTGTTCCTGTTGCCCCGCCGGAGGTCTGTGAGCAATTAGAAAAATTAGTTGATCGAGTAATTTGCCTACATAAACCCTACGAATTGAGATCAATTTCTCTTTGGTACGAGGACTTTTCCCAAACCAGCGATGAGGAGGTGCAAACACTTTTAGCCAGCGTCGATAGTTCTTTGATTCCAGTTTAGGGAGATGGGGAGAATAAATAAAAGCAATTTCCTGAATTCTGAATTCAGAATTCCACAGCATCGGTATCAACGGTATTGGTTGGGGAAGAAACTTCAGTTTGATTATTTACTCTCCCGGGACGGCGAGTGCGATAATCAAGAACTAATCGGGATAATTCCGTGGTTAAAAGGGTGAGGACAATCCCATCATCAATCCAACCAATAATCGGGAAAACGTCAGGAGAAATATCGAGGGGACTAAAAAGATAAACCATAGTTCCCAGAATGATAATCCAACGATATTTAGGGTGAGTGATTTTGCTGCTGTACCAGTTGTAAAAAGATTCAACAATCGGTTTCATTAATTTGTCCTCGTTGACGGCGATAATTTAATTTTGTCAGGTTCCCCTTGGGGCTGATAGTGCGGTTTTACACCCATTATGTAGGGTTATCCCCGCTAATTATCCACTAAAAAAGCCCAGAAGAAAATTCACCTTTAGGGATGAGCCTGAAATATTATTACTGGATGCTTAAGAGGGGAGATAGTGGCATCCTTATCACCTATAATAGGCGATGACAAACTAATCAATTATCTGCCAGTTTAAGGATGGAAACCCTCTTTCATCTAGTTGCTTTTGCCTTTGTCTTCGCTTTTGGTGCCTCGGTGGGCAGTTTTTTAAACGTGGTCATCTATAGATTACCTAAGGGGATATCTCTAGTTTCTCCCCCTTCCCACTGTCCGAAATGTCACCACAGGTTGGGTAAAAGCGAGAATATACCCGTTTTCGGCTGGTTATGGCTAGGTGGTCGCTGTCGCTGGTGTAGAACACCGATTTCTGTCCGTTATCCAGCGATCGAAACTTTTACCGGTTTGTTATTTTGTCTGGTTTTAGGAGATTTTAGCTTTTCTTGGCAGACCCTCGGCTATTGGATTCTCCTCAGTTGGTTATTAGCTTTAGCTTTGATTGATTTTGACACGATGACGCTTCCTAACTCCCTCACCCAATCGGGATTAGTTTTAGGGATAGTTTTTCAGACTCTTTTAGGTTGGCAAAATAATCAAAGTGTTATCTATCTCTTTTCAGCGATCGCTAGTGCGGTTTTAGGAGTCTGGTTATTTGATCTAATCCGGTGGGGGGGGAGTTTTGCTCTCGGACAACAGGCCATGGGGGGAGGAGATGCGAAATTAGCGGCCATGATCGGCGCTTGGTTAGGATGGCAAGCATTATTAGTCACCGCTTTTCTGGCCTGCGCTATTGGGGCGGCGATCGGTATTATGGGCATTTTTCTTGGTAAAATGGGGAAAAAACAAGCTATACCCTTTGGGCCATTTCTTGCCCTCGGCGCTCTGATGAGTGTCTTTTGGAGTGATAAGATTATCTCAGCCTATCAAACCATTTTTTTCCCTTTGTTGTAAAAAAGTTATCCTGTAATTAAATCTTGATACAATAGTCTTCCGTGTCTTGGATCACCATTAGAACAACCCCCAGTCTAGGGTAAGCCGATTGGCTGCAGGAAATGCTCAAAGCTCACGACATCCCCAGTCGCGTTATCGCTATTGGCCCTGGTATTTATTGCGGCCAGGGTCATCAGTCCGCTCTACAAGTACGTCCCCAAGATCGCTGGACAGCACTTTTGTTATTAAGTCCTCTAGAAGAAAGTCGATAAATTATCTTTATTTTAAACTATGTCTCTATTTGATTGGTTTGCAAATCGCCAAAAAACAGAACCCAAGGTTCAACAACAACAGGAGCGGGAAATAGCCGACGGTTTATGGACAAAATGCCCCAATTGCGGCGTTTTGGCCTATACGAAGGATTTATTAGCTAATCAACTGGTGTGTCTCGATTGCGGTCATCATAATCGGGTGGAAAGTGAAGAAAGAATTCGCCAGTTAGTGGATGCTAATACTTGGAATTCCCTTGATGAACAGATTCGACCGACGGATCCGCTCAAATTTCGCGATCGGAAAAGTTATAGCGATCGCCTCCGAGAAACCCAAGAAAAAACTGGTCTGACGGATGCTGTCCGGACGGGAATGGGGACAATCGATGGTTTACCCTTCGCTTTAGGGGTGATGGACTTCCGTTTTATGGGAGGTAGTATGGGATCGGTGGTGGGAGAAAAACTCTGTCGTTTGACGGAACGCGCTACCGATGAAAGTTTACCCCTGGTGATCATCTGCGCTTCCGGTGGGGCGAGAATGCAGGAGGGAATGTTAAGTTTAATGCAGATGGCTAAGATTTCTGGCGCTCTTAACCGGCATCGGGAAGCAAAGTTACTCTATATTCCTGTCTTGACTAATCCCACCACGGGAGGAGTCACGGCCAGTTTTGCCATGTTGGGAGATATTATTATCGCCGAACCGAAGGCTACTATCGGTTTTGCTGGGAAGCGGGTAATTGAACAGACTTTGCGCGAGAAATTACCGGAAGGTTTCCAAACATCGGAATACTTGTTAAAACACGGGTTTGTCGATGCGATCGTTCCCCGTACCCATCTCAAGAAAACCCTCGCTCAATTAATTAGTTTACATCAGCTCTTTTTCCCCTTGTTATCCCCCCTCAACAGTCATCATCAATACAGTCAACCGGAGTTAATCCCCCTGAAAACAGCCCAGGGACAAACAACAGTTTAACTGTTCTAAGACGGCTCTGGAGTTGCCAGCCCGAGCATTTGTACTAAAATTTTCCCGATCAGCAGTTTAAATGTAGTACACACCACACTTAGCTGGGTTGACAGCGATCGCAAAGTCCAAAAAATTCGAGAGTATGGTAATAAACCTTGAATTGGTGGGATTTTTCGAGTTTTTCTTCCAATTCATGAACGGGACACTCATTAAAGACGATAGACCGACCGCAATGAATACAGGTAAGATGGTGTTGATCCTGCTGAACGGAACTGTAGAGGGATTCTCCTGTGGCTAGGGTTCTCACCTGCACTGCACCCTGTAATTTTAGGGATTCTAGGGCGCGGTAAACAGTGGCTAACCCCATATTTTGGTCACGCTGACGGAGTTCCACAAACAATTCCTGAGCGGATACTGCCCGATTTAAGGTTTTGAGTAAGTGGATAATGCGCTCTTGCGATCGGGTGCGTTGGGATTTCATATCAAAAAGGTCAGCGATCAAAGTTAATTCTATGCCAAAAAATTATCAGTGCTTTATTTATGTTACCCTGCGCCCTTCGGTTCTCGATCCGGCGGGTACAGCGGTAGAGTCGGGATTAAAGCAATTAGGTTATGATACTGTGGCCGGGGTGCGAATTGGTAAGTATATTGAGCTTACCGTGACAGCAGCGGACGAAACCAGCGCCCGCGAACAATTGGATCAAATGTGCGATCAACTATTGGCTAATCCTGTAATTGAAAATTATCGCTTTGATTTGCATTGTCAGTAGATAGAAGTCAGAAGACGGGAGGTAGGGCAAATAATTAAAATTTATCTGTCACCTTCTGCTAAAAAACTTAACCAAGTTAAAAATTATGAAGTTTGGGATTATTGTTTTCCCCGGATCGAATTGCGATCGAGATGTGGCAACGGTGACAGAGGGTATTTTTCAGCAACCCACCCGCTATATTTGGCATCAAGAGACGGATCTAGGGGATGTGGATGTGATTGTGGTGCCGGGGGGATTTAGTTACGGCGATTATTTGCGCTGTGGTGCGATCGCTCGATTTTCGCCAGCGATGAAAACTGTCCGAGAAGAAGCCGAAAAAGGTAAATTAGTTTTAGGCATCTGTAACGGTTTTCAGGTATTAACGGAAATTGGGCTGCTACCCGGTGCGTTAATTCGTAATCGCGATTTACATTTTATTTGCGATCGAGTGCCGGTAAAAGTGGAAAATAATCAATCTGTCTGGACGCGGGGTTATCAACCGCAACAGGTGCTTAATTTGCCCATTGCTCACGGGGAAGGGCGTTATTATGCCGCAGAAGATACGTTAAAATCTCTAGAGGATAACGGTCAAATTCTCTTTCGTTACTGTACTCCCACAGGAGAGGTAAATGAGTCTGGTAATCCCAACGGATCGTTAAATAATATTGCAGGAATTACCAATAAAGCAGGAAATGTGCTAGGAATGATGCCTCATCCCGAACGGGCTGCCGATCCGCTGCTCAATTTGACCGATGGTAGTTTATTATTTCGGGAGATAACAGGTAATTGTGCTGTCCTGATGTGAGGAATGTTGACATCCTCGCCGCCGTAAAACGGACGGCGATTCCCAAACCTCACGATTTAGGTTTCTGCTTCTTTCCCGAAGGATTTTTCGCACCTGCCTTAACAGATTTACTCTGTTCTGGTCTTATGGTCGCTCTACAGACTGACACCGCAAGCCCTGCGGCCAAAATATTTTTACT
>NZ_JAPZSS010000140.1:0-14856 GCF_027532015.1 Microcystis sp. LE19-131.1A
CCAAAGGCAGCAACACTTTTTTCTTCATGAATCGGCAAAATTCAGTAAAATAGTAATAGACCAAATTAGAGGAAAAAAATTATCTATGGCAACTACATCCGAAGACGTATGGCGAATCTTAGCCGAATTAGCGACTGCTCAGGCCGAATTAACTGCTGCTCAGTCCGAATTAACTGCCGCTCAAAAAGAAACTGACCGACAACTCAAGGAAACTGACCGACAACAGAAGGAAAACGAGCGACGACAACAGGAAACCGACCGACAACTCAAAGAATTAGGACGGCAAATTGGGGGACTTGGTGCCAAATTCGGCAGCTTTACCGAAGGACTTGCCCTTCCCTCAATGGAAACGATTCTCAGACAACGGTTCGGCATGGAAGTTATCAGTCCCAGTGTGCGAGTCAGTAAAGATGGAAAACACCTAGAAATTGATGTCCTTGCCTATACCAATGGTGAGTTAAATACTGCCTATATCGTTGAGGTTAAAAGTCATGCTAGAGAGGAATCCATTACACAATTAAAAAGTATTTTGCAACGGTTTCGCAGCTTTTTCACTGAACACAAAGACAAAAAACTCTATGGCATACTAGCATCAGTTGACTTATCCAACGAATTACGCGAAAAAATTCTGCAAGAAGGGTTTTATGTGGCTCGGATTCATGACCAAGTATTTGAACTCGATATTCCCGATAATTTTCAACCTCGACCTTATTAAAAATTTAAATGTAATCGCTCTATCTTGGCCAAAGGCAGCAACACTTTTTTCTTCATGAATCGGCAAAATTCAGTAAAATAGTAATAGACCAAATCAGAGAGAAAAAACTCTATGGCATATTAGTGTCCCTGGGTAAGCGCATCTTAACAATCCTTGACAAGATGAACTTTATGTGAGTTGCCTACCCAGACGACAATTCAGGCATATTTGAGTAGAATTTGCCATCTCAATTGTTAAGCAACAATCGACCAAATAGGTCGAGTTCGTAACTATTCTGATTGACTGGTGTCACTTGAAATGCCCACGCAAATCACAAAATTGGCCAATTGTCAATAGCCTTTGAGATGCCCTTACCCCAGTTTGGGTCTAGGTTTTAAAAATCCCACAAAAGAAGATTTATATCTCAAATCAGCAACGCTGGAAAAATTATTGCTATGACAGGAGGTACCCCGACTCATATTCGCTCATCAAATACATAAACAAAGAAAATTATCTGTATATTTAATCACTTAATCAGAAGCATTTACCTTTGAAATAGCAGTTTTTAAATAGGAAACCACCTCATTAATTACTACTTCTGACGCTTTTTTACTGGCTCTTTCGACTAATTCCACCTTACCCGATTTGAGAGATTTACCCGTGACAATGCGATAGGGAATCCCAATTAAATCCGCATCTTTGAACTTAACTCCCGCACGTTCATTCCGGTCATCCAACAGGGTTTCAATGCCGGCTTGATTTAACTCATTGTATAAACTTTCGGCGGTTTTTACCTGCTCGGCATCGGCTAAATTAGGAATAACCACAATCGCTTGATAGGGGGCAATAGCTACCGGCCAAATAATGCCATCTTTGTCGTAGGATTGTTCTACGGCTGCCTGGGCTAAACGGGATACTCCTATACCATAACAACCCATACAAATGGGGGTAGATTCTCCCGCTTCATTAGTATAAAAAGCATTCATAGCTTGAGAATATTTATAACCCAATTGGAAGATATGACCGACTTCAATTCCTCTAGCACTTTGCAAGGTTTGATTAGGATCGTGAATAGCTCGATCGCCTACCCGGGCTTTGCGTAGATCGATGATTAATTCTGGTAAGATAAAATCTTTACCCCAATTGGCTCCCACTACATGAAATCCGGTTTCATTAGCACCAGTGATAAAGTTTTCTAAGTCTGTCACTGTGTTGTCTGCTATGCGTAAAAACTTAGGAGCTATATCGCTGGCTTTTTTGAGTAAATTATCTTCTAAGTCGGGAGCAATATAACCTAAAGGTAAAGGTTTAGTTGCCCATTTCTGTTGAGCGGCAGCATCGGGTATTTTTAAAGCCAAAATTGTTTTAGCATTGTAACAGCTCGCCTGTCTAACTAATTCATTTTGTAGTTTAACTTCATTAACCTCTTGATCGCCGCGAATATGCAGTAAAACTAAAACAGTTATGCCGCTATCATAAAGCACTTCGTAGAGAACATTTTTGACGATGGCAGTGGCAGAACAATCGAGAAATTTAGCTAAACTTTCGATCGTGTTGGTGTTAGGAGTCTCTTTTTTAGCAAACTTTTTAAAGGGAGAAGCCACTTTATCTGCTGGCAAAGAAACGGCTTTTTCTACATTAGCCGCATACTTTTCATCGGCAGTAAATAAAACCTCATCTTCCCCAGCATCAGCTAAGACCATAAATTCTTGGGATGCGGAACCGCCAATCGCTCCAGAATCCGCTTCTACTGCCCGAAAAGCTAACCCACAACGGCGGAAAATATTGCGGTAAGCTATATCCATCGCTTGATAGGTTTTCTTTAAACATTCCTCGTCGAGATTGAAAGAATAGGCATCTTTCATAATAAATTCTCGCCCCCGCATTAAACCAAAACGAGGGCGAATTTCATCGCGAAATTTAGTTTGAATCTGATATAAATTAACCGGTAATTGTCGATAGGAACGAATTAAATCACGAGCGACGGCAGTAATTACTTCTTCGTGAGTCGGTCCTAATCCTAACTCCCGGTTTTGCCTGTCCGTCAGGGCAAACATAATCCCTTCTGCTTTTGTGTAGGTGTCCCAACGGCCCGATTCTTGCCAGAGTTCCGCCGGTTGCAGTTGGGGAAGTAAACATTCTTGGGCGCCGGCTTTATTCATTTCTTCCCGGACTATCTGGGAGACTTTCTGCAAAACCCGCCACATCAGAGGTAAATAGGCGTAAATACCGCTGCCGATACGACGAATGTAACCGGCACGGACTAAGCATTTATGACTGGGGATTTCCGCCTCGGCTGGATCTTCCCGGAGGGTGACAAAAAGCTGTTGAGAGAGTCGCATCCTATCGATATCCTTTTGAACAGAAGACTTTCTATTATCTCATCAAAGGAGAGCGACTGCAATTATCAATTACTTGTGTTGACAAACAATAACAGCGATCAGTTTACCGATTCTCAGGTATTTCCCCTCATAACTTGAGACTGGTTGGAGAAGCATTGAACCTCGGTTGCAATTGCCTAACTCCCTTGTTCTCTACTCTAGGAAATATGAGCGTTCAGGTTGATCGCTGTTATCGCCGTTATCGAGACAGAATGGAACTTTAACAGGGTTTACTCCTTTGTGAACTTGACCTTATAACCTTGCCAGTTGATCTGTCAGGGAGGCTTTTCTCTTTAGCCTCAATTATTAATATAACATCGGATCGGAGCTAGAAGTCTTTCTCTTAATTAAAGTTTACATTGCCAGGGTCAAGGAAAAGCTTAGATGTTTTGACGCTTGACCGACCATAACTCTTATTATTCAAAAATTATGGCAGCAGTGACCTCAACAGTAGTCAAAGAAAGCGCAGAAGAATTAACTAACTCAACAGACCAAAGAAGCAATCACCGCTAGGGAAAAAGACAAACTGCCCCTAAAGCAAGAAAAAGCTCCCACCCTCAAGGTGATAGCTAAAAGTTGAGGGCATCATAGAAACACAGTGCCAAGGTGCTTGTGTAAATATCGTGAGCAAGGCAACGAAAAGAACTTTATAAGATGAATCGGAACGATCCCTTAAACTTCCCGTTGCCGAGGTCCCAGTGAGACAGGTGAGTAGTATGCTTATCCACAGGGAGGCTTGATTTGGGCGCTATATATACAACCAGTCTCAATGGCTGGCTGGTACGAATTATCGTGTCTGACTTCAAATATGTTCTTGTTCCCCAAACTGAAACATCTTTGGCCTGTTTGCCGACAAGATACAAAGCTGAAATTATTGTGGCATCCGAGGCGATGCGGACGGCGAATGGGATTGATATCGCCCCTAAAGAACTCTTCGCCTTCACCATGAACTGCAAAGTTCTTGGCGCTATGAGTTGGACTCTGGTAAATGCGTAGCCATCTGAAGATTCTCCCTGCTTGAGATAGTCACTGCTTAGTCTTTCAATGATATCGAGATCAATTTCATGATCTAGCACTTCTGAAGGGGGGTGCGTCGGCCTGGAAAATCCCAAGAAACTGTGATCGGCAAATACGTCCTCAGCAGCGTAAGCCGTTTCTATTTGACCCATTTCATCTATGGTTATATGCCCGGGCCCGTGAAACCCATTAAAGTGATTGCTTACTGAATAGCAATATGCTCCTGCGTGTTGGATTAACAATGGATCCCCAGGACTCTGGCCTTCTAAATTGGTCGATGGTAGCAATATATCGCCGGCAAAACAAAGTGGCCCTCCAATAGCATCGTCCCCTTGAGTAGGCAGGGTGCGATGATTGCGATCGATAATTTGGTGGCTCCATGAGAGGAGAGTCACCTTGATTAGCTGGTCGGAGCCAACATCAACAATAGCCCAACGTCTGCCCCGCATCTGCTTAAGCTCGCGGATACGAGTCAACAAGGCGACGGCATTACCAACCAGTGCGTGTCCAGGCTCGACTATGTACTCAATACCGGGTAACAAGTGTTTCTTTAATGCTTCTGTGTACTCTAGGATTGTTGGAAACTGTTGCCCGTCATGGAAGTCAATGCCAAACCCACCGCCAAGATTTAGTTTTCTCATGCAATGATTCGAGCTGGCTTCGATTAAGTTTTTCAAATGATGAATAAACTGAACCGAATTATTAAATGCCGATACATTATCCATCTGAGTTCCAATATGGATATGCAAGCCAGCTATAGGTAGTTTGCAACTGGCCAGAGCATCTGGCAATTCCTCGGATGGGATGCCAAACTTACTGTTAGGCGAGGCGTGAGAAACCATATCCTGCCAATCAGTATTGTGGAAATATTCCACCGGTTTTTCTGGGTTAACTCGAACCAGCAAGCTCCCACTCCAATCCTTGCCATAAAGCTTATGTTGAAGGTCATCTAATATAGCTTGAGAGTCAGCAACTACTGTTGAGCCTCCATCGAGGAGATCTACCATTAGCTGGTGGTCGGGCGCCGGACTGTTGTATGTGATCCGATTCAACGGGAATCCGCAAGAAAGGGCCAACTCAACTTCATATTTAGAAGAGCAGTCTGCGGAGCATCCCAGGGATGCCAGTTCATTCAGAATCGCCATCGACGGATTAGCCTTGATCGGGTAGGCAACCTGAGATGGACTGCCGACAAGCTCCACAAAGTGGGACAGGTTCCGACGAAGCTGACCGACGTTCAGTATGTAGAGAGGAGACCCATGGCGTTTTGCTATCTCCTCGATGTCAATTGATCGCGTCCAAGTTTCCATAATCCCTTCTATAATCTCGCTTTTGTCCAACGCCTAGCATCACCCGCAAACAGCGATCAGTTTATCGATTCTCAGGTATTTCCCCCCACTACTTGGGACTGGTTGGAGAAGCATTGAACCCTAGCTGCAATTGCCTAACTCCCTTGTTCTCTACTCTAGGAAATATGAGCGTTCAGGTTGATCGCTGTTATCGTCGTTATGCCACCCTATCGAACCATACCAAGTAAGGAAGAACCTTTTTTTTTAGCTTCAATTATTAATGTAACATCGGATCGGAGCTAGAAGTCTTTCTCTATAATCAAAGTTTACATTACTAGGATTAAGGAGAGGCCTAGATGTTTTGACGCTTGACGATAATTACCCTCAGTTCGGTATCAGAAAAGGAGGGGGTGGTAGCCTGAAAAAATACAAACGATTCAGCACCCCCGTTCTACATTAGCCGAGTCCCGCCCTCTCGAACCGGTCATCGAGTTTTTCGCCACGCTCTGACGTAATATGAAAAATCACTTAGCGATGGCGTACTGCTAGGCAGTGGCTTCGACATTGCAATCAACTTATGGAACAGGGTCAGACGGAAGGCGATGTTAGTCCAAAATTATTTATTTTGAATTACCATTGTTGCACAAGTAATTATATTTTCTAAATTGTTATACTCATATCTTTGTCTTTCAATATAATTATCAAATAAATAATTTTTGTCTGGATATTTTATCGCTAAGTCTTGGCATTTTTGTTTAAGATAATTGAATTGCATTCATACTCATCATTTTGATAACCGAACAACCCAGAGAACAGTTGAAGGAATTAACAATAAACTGAATGTGATTAAAAGGAGAGGCTGTGGATTTAGAAACTTTAAAAACTTTAGTCTTAGATATTTATTAAATTGGCATTTTGCTAGTTGATTTTATATGGTAAGTTCGGAAAAACTAGAAAAATGAAAGACAAGGGTTTGAAAATCTGCGAAGACTTCTTAAAGTAGAAAGAAAGGGTAGTCGCGGGGATAAAACTTATGAAGAAACAGCTTACTATATCAGCGGTCACTGAGCCTTTACATTGAGCTTGTTGAAATGTGTCGAAGTGTAGCCTAACCGAATCCGCTCAAGTATTTGCCAAAATTATTCGCGGTCACTGAGCTTTTACATTGAGCTTTTACATTGAGCTTGTCGAAATGTCTCGAAATGTGTCGAAGTGAGGACATTGGAAAATAAAAAATCAGTTACATTGGGTAAAAGATGTAATTTTTGAGGAAGATAAAAGCCAGATCAGGGATTTTCAAGCGGCAAGCAATTGGTCAATTCTCACAACTATAGGATTGAATCTTTTCAGAGGTTTGGGTTTTCTCTCAATAACAGAGGGACAAAGGTGGTTAGCTGAACGTTGGGAAAAACTGATAGTTTTATCGACGTAAGAAGTAAGCAGAAAAATTAGCTAAATTAACAGGATGTACTCTCAGACAATTTCAAGAGAGATAGGCTTTTAGTGGCTTGATAACAAGCTTTATCAATCTATTCATAATAAATATTAGCAGAGGATTAAAGATTAATTGTTGTGACTAACTCTTTTAGTTAGAGAAAGATAAACTTGAGAATCTTCAGTCAAATTTATTAACTCAAAATCAGATGTACTTAATTTAAATGAATCAACCCTACCTTAATAAGGGGGCATCTGAAAGTTTTTAATACCTACCTACCCATTGATTGACTCCCTCAATTGATTATAGCAATTATTATACTGATGAAATGCAAAAGAATTACCAGAAATTAGCTATGTTTACCCAAGGAAAAGATAACAGCTATCTTAATAAGACTCTTGAAATTTTTTACCCAGCAACTAAACAGGAATTTGATCTCTCCCAAATGTGGGACAATTGACAAAGAACTAAGAATTGTAGAATCCCCCCATCATGACCTCGGAACTATCGAAGCAATACGATCCCAAGATCACAGAAACGAAATGGCAGCAATATTGGGAAAATCAAGAAATATTTACAGCAAACCCCGAAAAAGGCGGCGAAACCTACTGTATAGTTATCCCCCCTCCCAATGTTACCGGTAGTCTCCACATGGGTCACGCTTTCGAGAGTGCCTTGATTGATACACTTGTTCGCTACAAACGCATGACCGGCAAAAATACCCTCTGGCTGCCCGGAACAGATCACGCTAGTATTGCAGTACAAGCTATACTCGATCGCCAATTAAAAGCCGAAAAAACCGACCGTTATCAACTAGGAAGGGAAAAATTCCTCGAACGCGCTTGGCAATGGAAAGAGGAGTCAGGTAGTACCATTGTTAATCAACTGCGACGCTTGGGGGTATCCGTCGATTGGACGCGGGAACGTTTCACCATGGATGAGGGACTTTCCCATGCTGTCCGTACTGCTTTTATCAAACTCTATGAGGACGGATTAATCTATCGCGGTCAATACTTAGTTAACTGGTGTCCGGAATCCCGGTCGGCCGTTTCCGATTTAGAGGTGGAAAACAAGGATATTGAGGGAAATCTCTGGTATTTTCGCTATCCTCTCAGCGATGGTAGTGGTTATCTTCAAGTAGCCACCACAAGGCCCGAAACCATGCTCGGTGATACTGGTGTCGCTGTCAACCCGCAAGACCCCCGTTATCGTCATTTAATCGGCAAAACCGTCACTTTACCGATAATGGGGCGAGAAATCCCGATTATTGCCGATGAATTAGTGGATCCCCAATTCGGTACTGGTTGCGTCAAAGTTACGCCGGCCCACGATCCCAAGGATTTTGAGATGGGTAAACGCCATAATTTAGCCTTTATTAATATCATGAATTTAGACGGCAGTTTAAACGAAAATGCCGGAATATTCGCGGGTCAAGATCGTTTTGTTGCCCGCAAAAATGTCGTTAAAAAACTCGATGAAGACGGTTTTTTAGTTAAGATTGAAGCCTATCGCCATAGCGTCCCCTATAGCGATCGAGGTAAAGTTCCCGTGGAACCCCTTTTATCTACCCAATGGTTCGTTAAAATTGAACCTTTAGCCACAAAAGCTTTAACCTGTTTAGATCAGGAAAACTCGCCCCGTTTTGTGCCAGAAAGATGGACAAAAGTTTATCGCGATTGGTTAGTTAAACTAAAAGATTGGTGTATTTCTCGACAACTATGGTGGGGTCATCAAATTCCTGCTTGGTATATTATCAGTGAAACCAATAACGAAATTACTAACCATACTCCCTTCGTTGTTGCCTGGGATGAAACCTCCGCTTTAGCCAAGGCCAAACAAGAGTATGGAGAGGATATAATTATTCAACAAGACCCCGATGTTTTAGATACTTGGTTTTCCTCGGGATTGTGGCCATTTTCAACTATGGGATGGCCAGAAAAAACCCTTGATCTAGACACCTATTATCCCACCACAACCCTCGTCACCGGTTTTGATATTATCTTTTTCTGGGTGGCTAGAATGACGATGATGGCGGGCTATTTTACGCGACAAATGCCTTTTAAAGATGTCTATATTCACGGTTTAGTTAGGGATGAAAACGGCAAAAAGATGTCTAAATCTGCCAATAACGGCATCGATCCCCTAATTTTAATTGATAAATATGGAACCGATGCTTTACGATATACCTTAATTCGAGAAGTTGCAGGAGCAGGACAGGATATCAGTCTGCAATATAACCGTAAAACCGATGAATCGGAATCCGTAGAAGCTGCCCGAAATTTTGCCAATAAAATTTGGAATGCTTCCCGTTTTGTGATGATGAATCTGGAGGGAAAAACTCCAGAAGAATTGGGAGAACCAGCTTTAGAAAATTTAGAATTAGCCGATCGCTGGATTTTATCTCGTTATCATCAAACAGTGCAAAAAACTAGAGATTATCTAGAAAATTATGGCATGGGAGAAGCGGCAAAAGGTCTATACGAATTTATCTGGCGCGATTTCTGTGATTGGTATATCGAGTTAGTGAAAACTCGTTTATGGAAGGATAAAGAATCGGTTTCCTGCGCTACAGCCCGGCAAACTTTGGCTTTTATCTTGGCAGGAACATTAAAATTATTACATCCCTTTATGCCCCATATTACCGAGGAAATTTGGCATAATTTAACCCAAGAAAATCAGCAGGTTTTGGCTTTAGAAACCTATCCAATAGCCGATAGTTCTCTGATCGATCTAGACTTAGAAAATACTTTTGAGTTATTAATAGAAAGTATTCGGGTGTTGCGTAATTTGCGGGCCGAAGCGGGGATTAAACCGGGGGCAACGATTACGGCAATTTTACAGACAGAAAACAGCCAAGAATTAGCTATTTTGCAACGCGGACAAGTGTACTTAAAGGACTTGGCCAAGATCGAAAACTTAATTTTGACGACCAAATTAACCGAGGAAGTCAATCAAGCGATCGCTGGTGTTGTCGCTACGGTAGAAATCCTCATCCCCCTGTCCGGATTGGTTGATATATCTGTATTGGCCGGGAAATTAGCGAAAAATTTAGCTAAAGTAGAAGGGGAAATTAAGAGTTTGAGCGATCGCCTGAATAAACCTAGCTTTGTCGAAAAAGCTCCAGAAGCTTTAATCCAAAAAACGAAGCAAGCTTTAGCAGAGTCCGAAAAACAAGCCCAAATTCTCCAAGAACGCTTAAAACGTCTGCAGTAGTGCTTTTGTACTACCTAAGTCCAGTGGGCTAGAGCAAAGCTACTGCGATCGAGATTATCCCTTAATCCATTGACTTAGTTGTTCAAGTAGTTGAAGTTAAAGGAGAGGGGCTAACCTAGGGATGACTTTGGGGAACTTAAGCATCTCATAAACTTGCTCCTCCTAACTCCCTATCTAACTCGGACTCCTTGTCCAGCAAGTCTTTCAGGAGTTTTCTGCACCACTGGGTCAATTAAGTTAGCAATTTCAAATTCCGGCTCAATAACAATAAAGCTAACCTTGACTCGCTGCATCTACGACCAAAACCTTATTTTTTTCTGTCACATTTCTAAATAAACAATCAAAATGATGATCAACAAGGATACAGTCCTTTCTGGACAACAATTAAATATTTGTTCAGCGATTTGATTGAATAATTTTTCCTTTACAAAAATACAAGAATTACTATAAAGATTTAGATAAACAAGAAAAAATATAAAGTCTTATGGAGATTATTCAAGAATTATCTCAAAAGTCAACAATTGATGAGATTCTGGCCAGATAATGGCGATGGAGGGGTGAATCAACCTGATCCGAAAAAGAGATTGTTGTCGAGAGTCGGAGAGAAAAGCAATGAATATCAAGGATACATTACACAATTTTGTCCAGTACCTAACAGAGGCTTTCGCTCGCATTTTTAGTCCCAACAATGATGAATATCCCGATGTGGGGATGCAGCCTTTTGATTCTGAACCTTACCATGCTCCCAAGGGTAATTCTTAACTAGAAATGACAGATAAGGGACTTGCGCTTTGATAATGTGCCATAGGGCTGGTCTGATTCTTCTACAGGGCGATTTTCAAAGCTGAGATATTATTCCCACGCAAGTCCCTAAGTAGTCGTGCAAAATTAATTTCCTAGTCGAGACAGGAGACAGGAGACGGGAGACGGGAGACAGCTATTAGGGATCGGATTTGAGTTTTCAGTTCACTGTTTACTGATCACAGCAGAAGTCTGACGGAGTAGTGGCTTAGATGTGTAATTAGTTGTGCTTAGATACTGGGCTCTTCGGTTTGTGTTATGCAATGGACGGGGGTTATAAGGGATGAAACCCTTATAGAAAAAGACATTACCGCAATTTTTGTCAATTGTTTGCGATCTGGAGCGAACTAATCAATTAAATCTCTTGCCAGATAAGAATTTAGTCGATTTATGCCCCCCTATCGAACCATACCAACTAACGAAAAACCAGATACTGTAAGATCAAACTAATTCACTTTGAGTGTCCACAATCGGTCAGTCGAGTCTGACCCCAATCGGGGGCTTAGACCATTTTTTGGATGGCCCCATTTGGCTTTCAGGACTGGCACCGGCGCGTCAACGCAAACAACAAATTTGGAGAAAAGATTATGCCTACGCGAACCATCAATGGCAACAACAGCGGCAATACGATCAACGTCCTCGACGACACAGGCGGCTATAAGGTCACCGGGTCGGGATTCACCATCTCCCCTGGGGGGTCACCTCCATTCACCGACACCGATCTGGTGATCAACACCTTGGACGCCACCGGCGGCACCGACGTCGTCAATCTGTCCGGCTTGACCACAAACTCCGGTGTCAGCTTCACCAGCATCAACATCAACGGCGGCGGCGGCACCCAGAACGTTACCGGCAGCGGCTTCGCCGAGACGATCAGCACCGGTAGCGGCAACGACATCATCAGTGCCGGCGCGGGCGATGACACTCTCATAGGCGGCGACGGTGCCGATAGCATGGATGGGGGCGATGGCAGCGACACCTACAACATCGCTGGCTTACAGCTGGGCGGCGACACCTTCAACGACACGGGCACCAGTGGCAGCGACACCATCAACGTCACCGGCGCCCTGTCCACTTTCCTTTCCTTCGGCAAAGCAGGGACGAACTACTCCCTCATCAACGGGCTTCTGCCGCCTTCCGCCGGCGCGACCTATCAGGGCATCGAGACCTTCAAAGGCAACAATTTTGCCATCAACGGCACCAACAACGGCAGCGACATTTTCGACCTCTCCGGGTTCAGCAGTGCCACTCAGGTGGGCGCGATCAACACCTTTAATGCCACCGGCGGCACAGACTACGTCAACGTCTCCACCGCGGATGCCGGGGTGACCATCACCGGCGGCGCCGGCACCCAGATCGTCGTCGGCAGCAGCTTCGCCGATACGATCAGCACTGGTAGCGGCAACGACAGCATCAATGCCGGCGCGGGCAATGACACCATCACCGGCGGCGACGGTGCCGATAGCATGGACGGGGGCGACGGCGACGACACCTTCAACATCGCTGGCTTACAGGTGGGCGGCGACACCATCATCGGCGGCACCGGCAACGACACGATCAGGAACACGGGTGCTGGTGCGCTGAGCATATCTTCATTCGGCCCGTCGGGCAGCGGCACCACAGCCACCTATTCCAGCATCGAGACCCTGGACGGCAACAATCAGGCCATCAACGGCAGCAACGCCACCAACGAGGTGGTCAACCTCAGCCTGATCGGCCAGGTGCTGAACGTCACCGGCGTCAGCATGGCTGACGGTGCCGACACGGTTTGGACGGCGGCGAGCCACAGCGGCCAAGTCACCGTCTATGACGGCGGCAACGGTACTGACACCATCAATCTGGTGTTGACTCCCCTGCAGCTTGGGGCTTTCAGTGTCGGCGATATCGGGTCGCTCAACACTTACGTTGCTGCTCCCACGGGTAAGACCCTCGCGCCCAGTGGAGGCACCATCAATATCGCGAGCCTCCAGTTCAAGGCTCAAAACTTCGAGTCGGCCACAGCCAACGTGCTAGATGATGGCCAGGTTTACAACATCACCGATTTCTTGATCCCGATCAACAATGTGGTGGTGATGACCACGGCTAGTTATACGGATGTAGCCGGGAAAAGTAGCCTCATTGTGGGCACCGCAGCGAACAACACGATTCAGGCTGGTGATGGACAAGACTTGGTGTTTGGCCTTGCCGGAAACGACTCCATTACCGGAGGTGCGGATGAAGACTTCCTATTTGGCGGTGCGGGAGACGATACCTTCTTCGCCAACCTGAGCGAGGCTGAGTTTGACAACCTGCAAGGCGGGTCGGGGACAGACACTTTACAACGCACCACCACCGGCGGCCAGGGCAATCTGGTGTTGAATCAATTCTTGGCCACCAACGGCATCGAGCGGGTCAACCTGGATGCGGGCGGCCAAAATCGCGGGATTGATGGCAACGCGAATGGCAATGTGCTTGATTTCAGTGCCACCACCTTTCTCTCTAACGGTGTCAATGGTTTAGGCGGGGACGACACCATTACTGCCACCAACGCCTCGGCTCGCACCTATAATGGCGATGCCGGCAATGACACCCTGAACGGTGGTACACAGAATGATATCCTGAACGGTGGTGCCGACAATGACACCATCTCCGGTGGCGGCGGCAACGACACCATCAAGGGAGGTTCTGGAGGTGACAGTCTTAACGGCGGCGATAACGACGATACCTTCCTCGCCAACCTGAACGAGGCTGAGTTTGACAACCTGCAAGGCGGGTCAGGTATCGACACCTTGCAGCGAACCACAGATGGCGGCCAAGGCAATCTGGTGCTGAATCAATTCTTGGCCACCAACGGCATCGAGCGGGTCAACCTGGATGCGGGTGGTTCCAACCGAAACATCGATGGCAACGCCAGCGACAACATCCTCGACTTCAGCGCCACAACCTTGCTCTCTGGCAGCGTCTTCGGACAAGGCGGGAACGACACCATTACTGCCACCAACTCCGCCACCCGCACCTACGACGGCGGTGCCGGCAATGATGTCCTCAACGGCGGTAGCCTGGCGGACAACCTAATCGGTGGTGCGGACAATGACACCATCTCCGGTGGCGGCGGCAACGACACGATCGTCGGTGGGGCTGGTGCTGATAGTTTGACTGGGGGCGGCGGCAGCGATCGCTTTGTTTTCAATAACGCTGCAGAAGGCATCGACACGATTACTGATTTTGATCCCACTGCAACCACTGGCGATCTGTTTAATGTTTCCAGCTCCGGCTTCGCCACCATTGGCGGTCTGGGCACACTGGCAGCCACCAGATTCACCTTGGGGGCAGCCGCTACAACAGCCAACCATCGTTTCATCTATGACAGTTCCAATGGAAATCTGTGGTTCGATAGCGACGGGACGGGTGCTGCAGGTCAAGTGCAGATTGCTCAATTGAGCACCGGCCTCGCCCTGAGCAACACCAACTTCAACATCGTGGCTTAGTCCATCCCATCGGATACCATGCCGAGGCGACACCACGTCCTTGGTTGTTTCATTTGGGCCCATCTTTTCAACGAATGACAACCTAATCGGTGGTGCGGACAATGACACTCTGGTTGGCGGCCTCGGCAATGACTCCCTAACTGGGGGGATCGGCAATGACACGTTCCGCTTCGCAAGTGGTTTTGGTAACGATGTCATCACTGACTTCAGTGGGGGTGGTGCTGACAAGATTGACTTGTCTGCCTTTGGTCTCGGCGGCATCGGGGCTTTGACGATTACTGTCGGCCCTGGTGCTGGTAACGACATCATTACGAGTCCTTCTACTCCAGGCTTCGGTCAGATTACCCTTGCAGGATTTGCGGGCACGTTAACTGCTAGTGACTTCATCTTTACTTGAAAGAGGGTGTAGGGTGTGGGGCTGAAAGGGGGACAAGAAGGCTGAAATCCATATATCATAAGCTTTTCATGGTTTTAGCTCTAAAAAGTTCGCCGCACCATCTCTCACTTATTAATAATAATTCCTAGTAAGCTCGCTCCTATCCCTAATTCTTTCGTTAGC